>JALSIO010000215.1 GCA_026989995.1 Myxococcales bacterium | reverse complement strand
GACACCTTCTCATGGCCTCGCAGGTGGTGGACGGGCGGTTCCACGCGCTCGCCGAGCTCACCGAGCCGGCGTCGCTTCGCGGGATGTCCTTCCTGGTCGCGGAGCCCCGCCGCGGCGTCCGCGACGCCTTCGTGTACCTGCCGAGCCTGGGGCGCGTGCGGCGCATCTCGCTGGCGCAGCGGGGGGAATCCTTCCTCGGGACCGACGTGACCTACGCGGACCTCGAGCGCCGGCGGGTGGAGGACTTCGAGGTCAGCGCACGCCCGGCGGAGGAAATCGACGGGGAACCGGTGTACGTCGTGCGGGCGCGTCCGCGACGGCCGGCCGCCTGGGTGGCGATCGACTTCGCCGTGGCCGTCCGCGACTTTGCGATCCTCGAGCAGCGGAGCTTCGCCCGGGAGGAAGGGGGGCCCTTCCGGGTGCTCCGCGCGCCCCGGGCCCACATGGTGCGGGCGGGCGGGCACGTGCTCCCCGGTCGCCTCCACGTGATCGACCGCCGCCGCCGCTCGACCACCGAGGTCACCTTCTCGGAGCTGCGCGTGGATCCCGGCCTCGACCCCGAGCTCTTCCGGGTCGGCAGCCTCGAGCGCGGGGGGCGGCTCCGACCCCCGCCGGGTGACGATCCGGCCCGGGAAGCGGCAGCCGCGGCGCGCTGAGGGGCGACCGGAGCCCGGCTGACCGGCGGGCGCGGCCGCGCTATGGGTGACCTGCCCGGGACCGGGCCGGGATGCCCCCGGCCGTGGGCCCCGGGCCGTGGAGGTCGCAGGGTGGAAGGCGTGGAAGAGCGGAATCTCGAGCTGGTGCGCCGTCTGTGGGAGGCGCTCTACCGCAAGGACTGGGAGGGCGTCGCCGCGTGCATCGCACCCGACGGGCACTACGAGGACGTCCCGGCGCCGGACCCCGGCGCCACCGGCCCCGAGAACGTCGTGCGCCGGCTGCGGATCGGCCTCGACCCCGTGGTCCGCTTCGAGCACGAGATCCACCGGGTGGTCAGCCAGGGAGACACGGTGGTCATCGAGCACACCGAGGTGTGGCACTTCGAGACGGGCGAGTCGGTCCGCAACGACTTCGTGACCATCCACGAGGTCTCCGAGCGCGGGATCGAGCTCTGGAGGGACTACTGGGACCTCGGCACGCTGATGGGCCAGGCGCCGAAGTGGTGGCTCAAGCGCCTGGCGGAGTTCTCGTCCGGGGATTTCGCATCCGCCGGAGCGAGTTCGTCGTCCGAGGGCGGCCCGAGCTGAGCCCACGGCGGGACCCGGCGGCCGCTCACCGGACGACGCAGTCGGCGCCCGGCCGCGGCTCAGAGCCGGCGCCCGCTCCGTTCCTCGGCGTACGACCAGTCGATCCAGGGGAGCAGCGCCTGCACGTCCGCGGCGTCCACGGTGGCGCCTCCCCAGATCCGCAGGCCCGGCGGCGCATCGCGGTAGGAGCCGAGGTCGTAGGCCACCTCCTCCTCGGCCAGGCGCCCCGCCACGGACTTCGCCACCGTCGCGCGCTCGCCCTCCGGGAGGGCCTCGAACCAGGTGTCGGTGATCGCGAGACAGATCGAGGTGCAGGAGCGGGTTCGCGGATCCCGGGCCAGGAAGTCGATCCAGTCCGTCTTCTCCACCCATGCGGCCACCGCGCCGAGGTTGGCCTCGCTCCGCCGCACCAGCTCGGGGAGTCCGCCGATCTCCTCGGCCCAGCGGAGGGCGTCGATGGCGTCTTCCACGCAGAGCATCGAAGGTGTGTTGATGGTCTGCCCCCGGAAGATGCCCTCGTTCAGCCGGCCCCCCTTCGTCAACCGGAACACCTTCGGGAGCGGCCACGGAGGCGCGTAGCTCTCGAGGCGCTCCACGGCCCGGGGCGAGAGCGCGAGCATCCCGTGCGCGGCCTCACCGCCCAGCACCTTCTGCCACGACCAGGTGACCACGTCGAGCTTCTCGAAGGGAAGCTCCATGGCGAAGACCGCCGAGGTGGCGTCGCAGAGGGTGAGGCCCCTGCGATCGGCCGCGATCCAGTCGCCGTCGGGGACCCGGACGCCCGACGTGGTTCCGTTCCAGGTGAAGACCACGTCGCGATCGAAGTCCACCGCGCCGAGGTCGGGGAGCTCGCCGTAGGGCGCCTCGAGGACGCGGGCGTCGGCCAGGCGGAGCTGCTTCGAGACGTCGGTGGCCCAGCCCGAGCCGAAGCTCTCCCAGGCCAGCACATCCACCCCGCGCGCGCCGAGCAGCGACCACATCGCCGCCTCGAAGGCACCCGTGTCGGAACCGGGGAGGATCCCGAGGCGCCAGTCTTCGGGGAGTCCCAGGATCGCGCGGGAGCGGTCGAGCACCTCGCGGATGCGGGCGAGCGCCTCCGGCGCCCGGTGCGAACGCCCCACCGGCGCTCCCTCGAGCACACGGGGGGTCCACCCCGGCCGCTTCACGCAGGGGCCGGAGGAGAACTGGGGGCGGGCGGGTCGGGTACGCGGCTTCTCGGCCAAGGGGGCGACTCCGTGGGCCGGCGGGCATGCCCCGACCGGCCCGGTCCGGGAAGGGGCGCATGGTAGCGAGTCGGAGGCCCCGGCTCCGGGAGGCCGGGCGTTCGGAACCGCACGGGCCGATCCCGGACCTGCCCCGGGCAGCCCGGGCCGACGTCGCGGGCTGCCCCGGCGGGTGGCAGCCCGGGCTCTCCCTGCCGAGCGCCGGCCTCCCGGGACCGGGCGCGACCTACCGGCTGCCGGCGGCCGACCCGGGCGCGGAACTCCCCACCCGCCCTTCGAGCTCCTCGATCGGGAAGGGGACCCCGGTCCCGGCGAGTCCGCAGTAGCCGCCCGGATTCCGGTGGAGGTACTGCTGGTGGAAGTCCTCGGCGAAGTAGAAGGGCGGGGCCGGGGCGATCTCGGTGGTGATCGGACCGAAGCCGGCCCGCCGGAGGCACTCCCCGTACAGATCGCGGGCCGCGCCCGCGAGCGCCGCCTGTTGCTCGGAGCGGGTGAAGATCGCCGATCGGTACTGCGTGCCCACGTCGTTGCCCTGCCTCATGCCCTGGGTCGGGTCGTGGCTCTCGAAGAAGAGCCTCAGCAGCTCGGCGTAGGGAACGCGCGCCGGGTCGAAGACCACGCGCACGACCTCGGCGTGGCCGGTGCGCCCCGTGCAGACCTCCTCGTAGGTCGGATTGGGCGTGAGGCCGCCCTGGTAGCCCACGGCGGTCGTGAACACCCCGGGCACCCGCCAGAAGAGGCGCTCCGCACCCCAGAAGCACCCCATCCCGAACTCGCCGAGCTCGAGCCCCGCCGGGTAGGGGGGCAGCATCCGGGTGCCGAGAACGAGGTGCCGCTCCGGAACCGGCAGGGGCTCCGCGCGGCCGGGGAGGGCCTCTTCCGGGCGGGGAAGGCGGAGCGGCTTGCCAGGAGCGATGCGCATCGGCCCGAGGATAGCCCGGGCGGGCGCGAGCCCGGGTATCCTCGCCCGGGTGGGCAGCCAGCGATCGGGCGGTGGCCGGGGAACGCGAGCGAGCCGGGCGACGGTTCGGGGAGGGGAACCGGCCCCGGCTGCGGACCCGCCGGAAGGGGGGAGGGCGGTTCCGGCTTCGGAGGCGGCGACTCGGGGGGCGCCGGGGGCCGCCCCGGAGCCCCCGGCCAGGGAGGCGCCCGGAGCGGCGTCGGAGCCCCCGGCGGTCGCGGCGCCCGGTGCGGCCTCCGGGCCCGCGCCCGTGGAGGCGCTCGGCGCGCGCCTTCGCGCGCGGTTCGAGGAGGCGCGGGCTCGGGGCGACCTCGTGCTCTTCGACAGCCGCCTCGAGCTGATCCCCGACGGCGGCATCCCCTTCGCCGTTCGCGTGGTGCCCGGTCTCGCCGAGCGCCGCACCGAAAGCAGCCGGGCGGGGCGGAACCCCTTCCTGCCCTACGACCCGGCCCTCCACGTGGCGGACCTCCCGCCCGGGCACGTGCTGCTTCTGAACAAGTGGAGCGTGCTCCCGGCCCACGGGCTCATCGTCACCCGGGCCTTCGAGCCGCAGACCGCGCCGCTCCGGGACCGCGACTTCCACGCCCTGTGGCGCTGCCTCCTGGCCACCGAGGGCCTCGGTTTCTACAACGGCGGCCCCGAGGCGGGGGCAAGCCAGGGGCACAAGCACCTCCAGGTGGTCTTCCTGCCGCTCGCCCCGGGATCGCTCCGGTTCCCGATGGAGGAGGTGCTCGGCCGGGCGGCGGCGCGTCCCGGCGCGGTCTCCCGGGCGGTGGAGCTGCCGTTCCGGCACGGGATCGTGCGCCTCGATCCTTCGT
>JALSIO010000214.1 GCA_026989995.1 Myxococcales bacterium | reverse complement strand
GGCCGCCGCTTCGAGTCCGAGGAGGTCCAGCGGGCACGGGAGCGGGTGGCCTACGAGATCGTGCGGGGATCCCACGACGACCCCCGCGTGCGCCTCTTCGGACGGGAGTTCACCTGCACGGAGATCGCCGGCATCATCCTCCGGGAGATGCGTGCCGTGGCCGAGGCCTACCTCGGCGAGGAGGTGCGCAAGGCGGTGATCACCGTCCCCGCCCACTTCAACGACGCCCAGCGACAGTGCACGGTGGATGCCGGCAAGATCGCCGGGCTCGAGGTGCTTCGGATCGTGAACGAGCCCACGGCGGCGGCGCTCGCCTACGGCCTCGGCCGGCCCAACGCCGAGGAGCGGGTGGCCGTGTACGACCTCGGCGGGGGAACCTTCGACATCTCCATCCTCGAGATGGGCGACGGCGTGGTGGAGGTCCTCGCGACCGGGGGGGACACCTTCCTCGGCGGAGAGGACTTCGACCGGCGGGTGGTGGAGCTCCTCCTCGAGCGCTTTCGGGAGGCCGAGGGGATCGACCTCGAGGGCGATCCCATGGCGATGCAACGCCTGAGGGAGGCCGCGGAGCGCGCCAAATGCGATCTCTCCACCCGGGAGGAGGTCGAGATCAACCTCCCGTTCATCGCCCAGCGGGAGGGGTCGGCCGTCCACCTGAGCCAGACGCTGACCCGCGCCGAGCTCGAGGCCCGGGTGGCGGACCTCGTCGAGGCGACCGTCTCCATCCTCGAGGGCTGTCTCGCCGACGCGGGCGTGGGCCCGGAGGGAATCGACCGGGTGCTGCTCGTGGGCGGCCAGACCCGCATGCCCGCGGTCCAGGAGGCGGTGGCGCGCTTCTTCGGACGGCGCGCCCACAAGGGCGTGAACCCCGACGAGGCGGTGGCCATCGGCGCGGCGATCCAGGGGCAGGCGCTGCTCTCCGAGGACGACCGGGTGCTGCTCCTCGACGTGACGCCGCTCTCGCTCGGCATCGCGACCCTCGGTGGCCACTTCTCGCGGCTGATCGAGCGCAATACGACCATCCCCGTGCAGCGCTCCCACGTATTTACGACCACCCGGGACAACCAGTCCGCGGTCAAGATCCGCGTGCTCCAGGGGGAGAGCGACGTGGCCGTGGAGAACGATCTGCTCGGCGAGTTCGTGCTGACCGGGATCCGCCCGGCCCCCAAGGGCGAGCCCGAGATCGAGGTCTCCTTCGACATCGACGCCAGCGGGATCGTCTCCGTCTCGGCCCGGGATCGGGCCACCGGCAAGGAGCAGTCGATCACCGTGAACGCCACCGGGACGCTCTCGGAGGAGGAGATCCAGCGGATCATCGAGGAGAACGAGCTCTTCGAGGTCGAGCTCAAGGGCTGAGCCGGAGCCGGGCCGGCACCCCCCTCCGGCCCTGCGCACCGCTTTGCGGAGGCCGGGCATTCGGTAGGATGCCCCGCCGGGAGGTGCCATCCATGTCCCCCCGAGCCGTGAAGCGGGTGTGTCTGGCCTACAGCGGCGGCCTCGACACCTCCGTGATCCTGCGCTGGCTGATCGAGGTCATCGGTTGCGAGGTGGTGGCCTACGCCGCGGACGTGGGCCAGGAGGAGGAGCTGTCCGGGCTCCCGGAGAAGGCGCGGGCCACGGGGGCCGTGGACTGCGTGGTCCGCGATCTGCGGGAGGAGTTCGCCCGGGACTACGTGTTCCCGGCGATCCAGGCGGCGGCCGTCTACGAGGGCCACTACCTGCTCGGGACCGCCCTCGCGCGCCCCGTGATCGCCCGCCACCAGATCGAGGTGGCCCGGGAGACGGGCTGCGACGCGGTGGCGCACGGAGCGACGGGCAAGGGCAACGACCAGGTCCGCTTCGAGCTGGCCTACCGGGCGCTCGCCCCCGAGCTCGAGGTGATCGCGCCCTGGCGGGAGTGGGATCTCGTCTCGCGCAGCGACTGCCTGGCGTACGCCGAGCGCCATGGCATTCCCGTGACCGCCACGGCGGAGAAGCCCTACTCCATCGACCGCAACCTCCTGCACTGTTCCTACGAGGGCGGAATCCTCGAGGACCCGTGGCGCCGGCCCGACCCGTCGATGTTCCTCCTGACGCGCAACCCGGAGGAGGCGCCCTCCACGCCCCTCGAGGTGGTGGTGGGCTTCGAGGCGGGCGTGCCGGTCTCGGTGGACGGCGAGCGGCTCGCGCCCCACCACCTGCTGGCGCGCCTCAACCACCTGGCCGGTGCGCACGGCGTGGGACGCGTTGACATCGTCGAGAACCGCTTCGTGGGCATGAAGTCCCGGGGCGTGTACGAGACGCCGGGCGGCACGGTGCTCCACCTGGCGCACCGGGCCGTGGAGTCGCTCACCCTCGACCGCGAGGTGATGCACGAGCGGGACCGGCTCGCGCCCCGCTTCGCCGAGCTCGTCTACAACGGCTTCTGGTTCTCGCCCGAGATGGACTTCCTGCGCGCCGCGATCGCGCAGTCGCAGCGCTTCGTCACCGGCGAGGCCCGGGTCGAGCTCTACAAGGGGGCGGCGCGGGTCACCGGCCGCCGCTCTCCCTGCTCCCTCTACGCCGAGGACCTCTCGAGCTTCGAGGCGGCCGGCGACTACGACCCGCGGGATGCCACGGGATTCATCCGCCTCCAGGCGCTGCGGCTCCGCCTGGCCCGCCTCCGGGATTCCCGGACAGGAAGCGGAGGAGGTACGGGAGGGTGAGCCGCAGCAGGTCGACCTCCGGTGCGAGCTCGCGCCCGAGGCGGAAGAGCCACGCCAGCGTCCGCGCGTAGAGCAGGAGCTCGCCGGGGAGCTGCAGCCCCGGGGTCTCCTGGAGCCGCCTGCGCGCCTCCTCCACCAGCGCGAGCACGTCCTCTCCGCCGAGGCCGGGGACCGGCCCCGCGCCGAGTCGGGGGAGGATCTCCTCGACGGCCCGGCGCACCCGGGGCCGGGCACCGGGGGCGATCATCCCGGTGCGCTCCATGCCGTCGACGAAGGCCTCGAGGTCCCGGGAGAGCAGGGCGAGCACGCCCCGCCGGATCTCCTCCCGGAGCCCGGGGTCGAGGCGCCGCGACAGCCCGAAGTCCACGAAGAGCACCCGGGGTTGGCGGACCGCGCCCGGTTCGTCGATCACGAAGAGGTTCCCCGGGTGGGGATCGGCGTGGAAGAGCCCGTCGAGGAACACCTGGCGGGCGTAGGCCCGGGCCAGGATGGCGAGCACCGCGGCGGGATCGATTCCGCGACGGACGAGTCCGGCCCGGTCCAGGATCGGGATGACCGGGTGCCGGTCGAGGACGAGGACCCGGGGCGTGGTGAGCTCCGGATGGACCCGGGGGACCACCACCCCCGGTTCCGAGGCCAGGTTCTGCCGGATTTCGTCGGCCACGCGGGCCTCGCGCACGAAGTCGAGCTCCTCGCGGAGCCCCGAGGCGAACTCCCCGAAGAGGCGGTCGAGATCCACCGCGCCCGCGAGCGCCAGCCGGAAGAGCCACCGGACCACCCGGAGGTCCCGGGGCAGGGACTCCCGGAGCCACGGGTACTGCACCTTCACCACCACCGGGGTCCCGTCGGGCAGCTCGGCGGGGTGGGCCTGGGCGATGGAGGCGGCGCCGAGGGGCTCGGCCCCGAAGGAGCGGAAGCACGCCTCGAGGGGCCTCCCGAGCTCCTCTTCCACCACCCGGCGGACGTGGCGCAGGGGCAGGGGGGGGACCCGGTCGCGGAGCGCCGCGAGCGCCTCGCGCACCTCCGGGTCGAGCACGTCGTGGCGCAGGCCCGCGAACTGCCCGGCCTTGGCGTAGGGGCCCTTCAGCCGGCCGAGGGCGCGGGCGGCCCGGGCCGCGATGCGGGCGCGCCGCCGGTCGGGACGCCGGACGAGGTCGGGAAGGGAGGCCAGGGCCACCCCGCCGAGCACCAGCGGCGCGAGGGCGCCCCGGCGCCGCAGGCTGAAACGAAAGGCGCGTCCCGGCCGTCCAACTCGCGGAGCGGGGTCTCCGAGATCCGCTCCGGGCACGCGGGCTTCCCGGCCGTGGCCCGGCCGTTCGGGGCTCGAGCCTTCCGGCGGCGGCGCGGAGGTGCCCGGTGCGTGGCCTTCGGGGGCAGTCACGGTGCCCGGAGCCTAGCCGAGGCGGGCGTCCGCGTGGGGCGGGGGCGCGCGCGGCCGGGCCGGCCCGCCGGCCCGCCGGCCCGGATCGGACCGGAGGCCCCGCCACGACACACCGGAGGTCCCAATCGATGGAACGCCACCTCACCCGAAAGCGTCTCGCCCCGCACCCGGGCGGCCTGCGGCG
>JALSIO010000213.1 GCA_026989995.1 Myxococcales bacterium | reverse complement strand
TGACCCTCGACCGCCCGGAGGCGCGCAACGCCCTGACCCTCCCGATGAAGCGTGCCCTCGTGGACCTCATCCCCCGCCTCGGCGAGGACCCGGAGGTGGGAGCCATCCTGCTCACCGGAGCCGGCGGCGCCTTCTGCGCCGGGGGGGACACCAAGGCGATGGCGCGAGACGGCCGCCCCGCCTCCTTCGTGGAGCGCGTGGCCCAGCTCCGGATGGAGCACCGGATCCCGGCCTCGCTCTGGCGGAGCCCGCGCCCCACGCTCGCGGCGCTGCCGGGCCCCGCGGCGGGGGCGGGTCTTTCCCTCGCGCTCGCCTGCGACCTCCGCATCGCCGCCGAGAGCGCCTTCGTGACCACCGCCTACGCGCGCCTGGGGCTCTCCGGAGACTACGGCGGCTCCTGGTTCCTCACCCACCTCGTGGGTCCCGCCCGCGCCCGGGAGCTGCTCTTCACCGCCGACCGGATTCCCGCGGGCGAGTGCCTGCGCATCGGGCTCGTGAACCGCGTGGTGCCCGACCCGCGGCTTCAGGAGGAGGCCTTCGCCTGGGCGGCGCGCATCGCTGCGGGTCCGCCGCTCGCGCTGCGCGCCATGAAGGACAACCTGAACCGGGCGCTCGTCCACGATCTCGAGGCCTGCCTCGAGGTGGAGGCCGAGCGCATGGTGCAGGGAGCCATGACCGAGGACTACGAGGAGGCCGTGCGCGCCTTCGCGGAGAAGCGCCGGCCGGTGTTTCGCGGCCGCTGAGGGCCGCGTGGCGGGGTGCACCCGGCAGCCCCGCACGGGGGAGGTGAAGTGAGCGACGAGGTGATGACCCTCGAGTTCGACGGGCCGGTGGCCATCATGAGCAACAACCGCCCGGAGAAGCACAACGCCGCCAACAACGCGATGGACCAGCGGCTCTTCGAGATCCTCGAGGAGCTCCACCACCGGGAGGGCCTGCGGGCCGTGGTCTGGCGCGGAAACGGGCCCTCCTTCTCCTCGGGCCGGGACATGACCGAGCTCGGGGTCCGGGAGGGGGAGATCAGCGACCTCGAGTTCATCGAGCGCGGGCACAGGGGCACCCAGGGATTCTTCACCCTGCCCGTGCCGATCATCGTGGCCCTCAAGGGCTGGGTGATCGGCGGATCCTTCGAGCGGGCGCTGCTCTGCGACATGCGCATCGCCGGATCGAGCGCGAAGATGCGGCTTCCCGAGGTGCTCCACGGCGTCGTCCCCGACACCGGCGGCACCGCGCGCCTCTTCCAGATGGCCGGCCACGGCCTCGCGGCCGACCTCGCGCTCACCGGCCGGATCCTGGACGCCGAGGAGGCGCTCCGCCATGGCATCGTCTCGCGGGTGGTCCCGGACGACGCCCTCGACGACACCGTCCTCGAGATCGCCCACCAGATCGCCCGGGCGCCGGCGTTCACGGTGAAGATGTTCCGGCGCACCCTGAGGCTCCTGGCCCAGCCGGAGGTCGACCTCTCGATGCAGGAGGAGGCGCTCACCCAGTCGCTGGTCTTCGCCTCCCACGACTACCGGGAGATGCGGGCCGCCCGGGCCGAGGGCCGGGAGCCGGTGTACAGGGGGCGCTGAGCGCCCGCGGCGCGCCGACACGGCCGGGCCACACGGCGTCGGTCGGCCGGGTCGCCTTTCACGGAGCGGCCGCCGCCCCGGGCCCGGCGGGTCGCCGGGGCGCCCCGTCGGGCGCGACCGCAGGCACCCTCTCGAGGAGAACGCCCTTGAGCTGGCAGGAGGAGGTCGAGGAGATCCGCCGCCGCCTCGCGCTCGCCCGGGAGATGGGCGGCACCGAGGCCGTCGCGCGCCAGCACGCCCGTGGGCGGCGCACGGTCCGGGAGCGCATCGAGGCCCTCGTCGACCCGGGGAGCTTCCGGGAGCACGGGGCGATGAGCGGGGTCTCGGAGCGGGACGCCGAGGGGCGCCTCACCCACTTCACTCCGGCGAACGTCGTCACGGGAACCGGGCGGATCGGGGGCCGCCTGTGCGTGGTGGGTGGCGACGACTTCACGCTTCGCGGCGGTGCCTATTCGGCCATCGGGCTTCGGAAGGGGCAGTACGCCGACGAGCTCGCCATCCGGCGGCGGATCCCGCTGGTGCGCCTGCTCGAGGGGGGCGGCGCCACCATCCGCGGGGCCTCCGGCGTGGAGGGTCGCTCCGGCTACGACCTCGTCTCCTCCTCGCCCATGAACCTCCTCTGCCTCGAGGCGCTTCGCACCGTTCCGGTGGCCTGCGCCGCGCTGGGTCCGGTGGCGGGCTTTCCCGCTGCCCGGCTCGTGGCCTCCCACTTCTCGGTGATGACCCGAGAGACGGCCCAGGTCCTGGTGGGGGGGCCGGCCCTGGTGGAGCGCGCGCTCGGGCTCTCGCTCACCAAGGAGGAGCTCGGGGGCGCGGCCGTCCACGGCCGCAGCGGCGTGGTGGACAACGTCGCCGAGGACGAAGCGGACGCCCTCGCCCAGATCCGCCGCTTCCTCTCCTACCTCCCGTCCCACGTCTGGGAAGCGCCCCCGGTCCGTGCCGGCGGCGACCCCCGCGATCGCCGGGAGGAGTTCCTGCTCGCCGTCGTGCCCCGAAGCCGGCGACGGGCCTACCGCATCCACAAGATCCTCCACGCGGTCCTCGACCGGGAGAGTTTTTTCGAGATCGGGGCCGGCTACGGGCGGAGCCTGGTGACGGGCCTCGCCCGCCTCGACGGCCATCCCGTGGGGGTCCTGGCCAACGACTGCCGCTTCGACGGCGGCTCCATGACCGCCCCGGCGGCCCGGAAGCTCCGCCGCATGGTGGAGCTCTGCGATGCCTTCCACCTCCCGGTGGTGAGCTTCGTGGACGAGCCCGGCTTCGCGATCGGGCCGGAGGCGGAGCGGGCCGCGACCATCCGATACGGGATGGAGGCGCTGTTCGCCGTCCTGCAGACCGAGGTGCCGTGGGTGGCCGTGGTGCTGCGCCGGGCCTTCGGCGTCGCCACCGGGCTCCACCTCGGCCCGGGCGCCACCGTGATCGCCTGGCCGTCGGTGCAGAGCGGGGCGCTCCCGGTGGAGGGGGGCGTGGCCCTCGCCTACGCCAGGGAGATCCGCGAGGCGCCGGATCCCGAGGCCCGGCGGCGCGAGCTCGAGGAGCAGGTGGCGGCGGCGCAGTCCGTCTTCCCCCGGGCGGAGGACTTCGGCGTGCACCACCTGATCGATCCCCGCGACACCCGGCCGGTCCTGTGTGACTGGCTGGACGAGGTCCGCCCGGCGCTCGCGCTCCTGCGCGGACCGCGAAGCTACTCGATGCGGCCCTGAGGAGGCGATGCCCCTCCCCGCCGCGCGCGTGCTCGGCGCGCCGGGGCGGGGCCCTTTCAGGCCACCGGAGGAAGTCACCGTGACCGATCCCCACCCGACCGACCGGCTCGAAGCGCTGGAGGGGCGGCTCCGCCGGCTCGAGGACGCCGAGGCCCTCCGCGCCCTCAAGTGGCGCTACGCCGAGCTCGCCGATGCCCGCTACCGCGACGGTGCCCCGTTGGACGGGGAGGCGCTCGCCCGCCTCGCCGACGAGCTCGCGGCGCTCTTCACCGAGGACGCGGTCTGGGACGGCGGGCCCGCCCTCGGCGTGTGCCGCGGCCGGTCCGCCATCCGGGAGCGCTTCCTCTCGCCCACCCTCCACTTCTCGCGGCACTACTTCGCGAACCCGCGCCTCGAGATCGAGGGCGACACCGCCCGGGGACGCTGGGAGGTCTTCGCGCCCTGCACCCTCCGCGACGGCCGCGCCGCCTGGATGGCCGGGGTCGAGCACGATGCCTACCGCCGCGAGGGCGAGCGCTGGCTCCACGCCGCGATGCGCCTCGAGGTCTTCTTCCTCGCCCCCTTCGAGCGCGGCTGGGGAGAGCGCGCCGCGCGGGAGCCGGCGCGGCGCTCCTCCTGAGCCGGAGTCCGCCGGACCGCCGCGCACCCCGGGCCGTGCGCCGCCGCCGGATGCGCCCGGGCAGGCCGGCTCGCCGCGTCGAGCTCGCCCTGCCGCTGGGCGGAGGGGACTCGGCGTTCTTCGGCCGCCGGATCGCAGGGGCGGGGCGGCCCACCGGCAACCCGCCGGCGCTCCGCCGGCAACTGCGGAGCACCGCGGCCCGGCGGCGACCCGACGCCTCCCGCGCCCGTTCAAGCTGCGTCGCGGATGCGCCGAGTACGGCCCCGGGAGGAGGGGCCCCATGGAAGTGTCCACCGTCACGAGCCCGACCCGCGAACCCGTCGCCGCCCGGCCGGAGCCAGAGCCCCGGTCCGGGCGC
>JALSIO010000212.1 GCA_026989995.1 Myxococcales bacterium | reverse complement strand
GCGGCGGGGCGTAGTCCTCGACCCGGAAGATGTCGGGGAGGTCGGCGAGGAGGGTCCGCTCGAAGACGACCGCGCCGGCGAGGAGGGCGCCCGCCAGGCAGAGGGCTGCGAAAAGCAGGATCCGCGCCCACCGGGAACGAGGCCGCGACTCGGACGGGGTCATCGGGTCTCCAGGGAGGTTAGCACCGTAGCCGAGCGGGAAGCGGCTGCGCTACGGATCCCGCGGGGCGTCCGGGCGGCCCGCACGCCCCGCGGACCCGCAGCCCGCGAGGACCCGAGCCCATGAGTCACCGCCGCCTCCGCATGGCCTTCCTCATGGACCCCATCGAGGGAATCGACGTTCGCGCGGATACCACCTGGGCCCTCATGCGCGAGGCCGAGCTCCGCGGCCACGAGCTCTTCTACCTCGAACTCGACGACCTCTGGGTGGACGGGGGGCGGCCGGCGGCGCGCCTGCGGCCCATTCGGCTCGACCCCTCCCGGCGGCCACCGGCCCACCTCGGGGAGGTGCGGGACCGGGTCCTCGACGAGGCGGTGGACGTCCTCTTCCAGCGCAAGGATCCACCCGTCGACGACGCCTACGTCCGGGCCACCCAGCTCCTGACCCTGTGTCGGCGGGCCCTGGTGCTGAACCGGCCGCAGGGCATCCTCGCCGCCAACGAGAAGCTCTATGCGCTGCATTTCGCCGACCTCATGCCGGAGACGCGGGTCTCCCGCCGCATCGGCGATCTCCTGCAGTTCCTCGAGCTCGTCGACGGCGAGATGATCGTCAAGCCCCTCGAGGGCCGCGGAGGGGAGGGGATCTTCCACGTCCACCGGGAGGACCGGAATCTGCACTCGATCCTCGAGCAGAGCACGGCCTTCGAGACGCGCTGGGTCATGGCCCAGCGCTACCTGCCCCAGATCCGCACCGAGGGCGACAAGCGGATCCTGCTCGTGGACGGGGAACCGCTCGGCGCCATCTGGCGGGTGCCGGGTGAGGGGGAGGTGAGGGCGAATCTCCATGTGGGCGGCCGCGCCGTGAAGGCCTCCCTCGACGAAAGAGACCGCGAGATCGCCGACCGGCTGTCTCCGGCACTCCGCCGGGATGGCCTCTTCTTCGTGGGCATCGACGTGATCGGCGGCTACCTGACCGAGGTGAACGTCACCAGCCCCACCGGGATCCAGGAGATGAGCCGCCTCGACGGCGTCGTCCACGAGACCCGGGTCATCGAGCGCGTGGAGGCCCTCGCGGCCACCGAATTGCCGCCCGAGTAGGGCCGATCCGCCCTTTTCCCGCCCCGGGAAGGCCGATTTCGGCCGTTCGAGCGTTGACACCGTCGGTGCAAGCCGGGAGAATGCCTGCGGTGCCGACGGGCGAAGACCCCCGCCGGTCGGTGCCTCCTCCCCCGGAGTCGGCCGGGCGGCCGCGCTCCGGGCCATCCCCCCGAAGATCCCCGCAACGTCCCCCCCGCCGAGAAAGGGAGACGACCATGGCCACGAAGGTCGCGCGTACGGGCATCAAGCGGGAGCGAGGCTGGCTCTACTACCTCGACAAGAAGGGCCACGTGAGCCGGGCGCCCATGGCGCGCGGAGGCGGCAAGCCGGGGCGCGGGCGCCCGCAGGTGGTGGCCCGGCCGGGGGTGACCCGGGAGGAGGGCTTCCTCTACTTCATCGACAAGGACGGCGACGTGGCGCGGACCCGCATGGCCCGCCCCGGTGCCCGCAGGAAGACGGCGCGCCGGAAGGCGGCCGGTGCCCGGAAGACGGCGGGGCGTCGCAGGACGGCGGGGACCCGGAAGGCGGCGGCGCGCCGGAAGACGGCCCGCCGGGCGGCCCCGCGCAAGACGGCCCGGAAGAAGGCGACCCGCAAGCCCGCCGCCCGCAAGGGGACGACGCGGCGGCGGAGCACCGCGCGCAAGGGCACGGCGCGGAAGTCGGCGAGCGCGCGGCGGCGCGCCCGGCGCTAGCCGGGACCGGGCGGGGCCGGGGGCGGAGTCCCCCCCGGCCCCGCCGGCGCCCTCCCGCCCGCTCCGAACCCGGAGCGCTTCGAGCTCGCACCGAGGGATGGGGCGTGCGCTAGCGCCGGCAGTGCCAGTGCCGGCGGTGCCTCCAGCAGTGCCGGTGCGGCCTCGGCCGCTTGTGGATGACCACGACCTCCGGATCGTCGTGCTCGCGGTCGAGATCGATCACCACCTTCGACGGCCTTTCGTGGTGGTGCACGTGGTGGACACAGCCGACGGGCGCGAGCAGGGCCGCGAGCGCAAGCGCCGCCACGGGGCCGCCGCGCCCCTGCGATCCGTGCGCCCACGGCCGGAAACGGCGGGGCCCACCGGGTCTCCCGGAATCCACCATGGGTTCTCCTCCTTCCGTCTCGGGGACGTCTGCTCGAACCCGCATCGGCCGTCCGGGGTTGCGGCCCGACCCCCCGGTGGGGCCGGCTGCTGCCGGGAGCGCGCCGGCGGTCTGCCGCCCTTCCGCGGGCCCGTCGCCGCTTTTGCCCGCCCCCGGGGCCGTTCCTATCCTGCCCGCGCGAGGTCTCCGTGGACGGCGAGGCTCCCCACAGCGATCGCGTCATCGAGGGTGCGCGCCGCGAGCACGACGCCCGCCCCTATGGCGTCCTGGTGGTGGACGACGAGGAGGCCATCCTCGAATCCCTCGAGCTCACCCTGTGCGAGGACTACCGGGTCTTCACCGCCCGGAGCGGGGCCGAGGGCCTCGCGATCCTGGATCGGGAGGAGATCGCGCTCGTCATCTCCGACCAAGTCATGCCGGAGATGAGCGGGGTCGATTTCCTGGAGCGCGTGCGAGAGCGCTGGCCGGACGTGATCCGGATGATGCTCACGGGATACGCGGACCTCGGCAGCCTGATCCGGGCGATCAACGAGGGGCGCATCTACCGCTACGTCCCCAAGCCCTGGGACCCGGCCGAGCTTCGGCTCAACGTCAAGCGGGCGCTCGAGAGCTTCGAGCTGGCGCGGCGGAACCGGGCGCTGGCCGAGGCGCTGCGGGAGGCCAACGAGCGCCTCCGCGCCGAGAACCTCTACCTCCGGCGCCAGGTGGAGCGGCGCTCCTTCTTCGACCGCATCATCGGCTCGAGCCCCGCCCTGCAGCGGGTGTTCGAGGTGATGGAGAAGGTGGCCGCCACCGACGCCACCGTCCTCGTCAGCGGAGAGACGGGGACCGGCAAGGATCTCGTCGCGCGGGCGATCCACTACGCGGGGCCGCGCCGGGAGCGGCCCTTCGTGGCCCAGAATTGCGCGGCTCTCCCCGAGACGCTCCTCGAAAGCGAGCTCTTCGGGCACCGCCGCGGTGCGTTCACCGGTGCCCATGCGGACAAGAAGGGGCTCTTCGAGGTGGCCGACGGAGGGACCATCTTCCTCGACGAGATCGGCGAGACCCATCCGAGCCTGCAGGTCCGCCTGCTCCGCGTCCTCCAGGACGGTGAGATCCGTCCCCTCGGATCCACGGAGACCCGCAAGGTCGACGTCCGGGTCATTGCCGCCACCAACCGGGACCTCCGGCGGGAGGTGGCGGCCGGTCGCTTCCGCGAGGATCTCTACTACCGGCTCCGGGTGGTGGAGATCGCGCTCCCGCCGCTCCGCGAGCGGCGGGAGGACATTCCGCTGCTCGCCCATCACTTTCTGGACCGGGCCAACCAGCGGATGGGCCGCAAGCTCGAGGGCTTCACCAACGCGGCCATGGATCGGCTCGTCGCCCACGCGTGGCCCGGGAACGTCCGCGAGCTCGAGAACGAGATCGAGCGCATCGCGGCGCTCGCCGGCGATGAGCGCCGGGTGGGCGTGGAGATGCTCTCGGAGACGGTGCGCGGGAGGCTTCCGGAGCCGCCTGCCGACACCGAGGCGCAGCCCCGGGAGTGGGACCTGAACCGCGCCGTGGACGCGCTCAAGGCCCGGATGATCGTGGAAGCCCTGCGGGCCACGGGGAACAAGAGCCGGGCGGCGGAGAAGCTCGGCATTCCCCGCCAGTCCCTCCAGAAGATGATCAAGCGCCTCGGCCTCGAGGGGCGGGAGCCGGGCAGGGGCGCGACCGGGGGCCGCTCCGGCTGAGCCGCGGGCTGCCCGGGGCGCTTCGGGCAGCCGGGGTCCCGGGGCGGCCACACTCGGGTCGGCCCGGCCATTCCCCCTCGGCGTCCGGCGCGCCACGAGACGGCGGCTCAGGCCCCGGTGGGCGCGCCCGGCGCGGCTCCGCCGTCCGCCCAGCGGCTCCGGGCGAAGCGCCACGCCGTCTCCACGATGGTCCGAAGCTCCGAAAGTCCG
>JALSIO010000211.1 GCA_026989995.1 Myxococcales bacterium | reverse complement strand
TCGGGCGGCGGTGGCCGATCTCGTCCCGCGGGAGTCCCGGGGCACGGCCTACGGCGTGCTCCACGCCGTGCTCGGCGTGCTCGACCTCCCGGCGGCACTGCTCGCGGGCGTCCTCTGGCAGGGAGTCGGCGACTTCGCGGGCTTCGGACCGCGCGCGCCCTTCTTCTTCGCCACCTCCACCTCGCTCACGGCCGCCGTCCTCGTCGGGCGCGTCATGGGGGAGGCTCGCCCGGGGGGGGATCCGGAGGCCCGGCCGCGGTAGCCTCCCGTCCATGCCGGATCGCCCCGCGGAAGCCGAGCCCCATATCCTCGACCCCGATCTCCTGCAGCGCGGGGTTCCGCATCGCCGCCTCGCCGAGCTCCGCCGGCGGGAGCCGGTGAGCCTCCAGACGCTCCCGGACGGGAGTCGATACTGGGCGGTGCTGACCCACGCCGACGTGGTGCGGGTCTCCCGGGACCCGGCGACCTTCTCCGCCCGGCGCGGCGGGATCAACCTCCTCGACGGGGTCCACACCCTCCCGACCCTGCTCTCGCTCGACCCCCCGGAGCACGGCGAAATGCGCCGCCGGGTGCTCTACGCCTTCACGCCGAGGCGCGTTCGCGGGCTCGAGGCGCGCATGCGGGAGGTGGTGGAGCGCTCGCTCGCGGCGGCTCTCGGAAAGGACGTGTGCGACTTCGTGGCCGACCTCGCCGCCCCCCTTCCCCTCGAGATGGTGGGCGACATCCTCGGCATCCCACCCGCGGACCGGCCCCGGGTGGCCGAGTGGGCCGACGTGCTCGCCGGCGCCGACGATCCGGAGGTGCGCGAGCGCCTCGGGGGGGCCGATCCGAACGAGTCCGCGCTCGCCTTCGGGACCTACGCCTTCGAGCTCGCCCGGGACACCTCCAAGCGGGGTGACCTCGGTGGGGAGGATCTGCTCTCGGTGCTCCAGAATGCGGAGCTCGAGGGAACGCAGGTGGACCTGTCCACCTTCGCCGGGCTCTTCGTGCAGATCGCGATCGCCGGCAACGAGACGACGCGCTCGCTGATCGCCGCCGGCACGCTCGAGCTCGCGAGGCGACCCGCGCTCTGGGAGCGCCTGGCGGCCTCGCCCCGGCTTCTGCCCGGGGCCATCGAGGAGCTGCTGCGCTGGATCACCCCGGTGCACTACTTCCGGCGGACCGCGACCCGCGACGTGGAGCTCTCGGGGGTGCGGATCGCCGGGGGCGAGAAGGTGGTGATGGTGTACACGGCGGCCAATCGGGACGAGGCGGCCTTCCCCGAGCCCGACCGCTTCGACCCGAGCCGCGACCCGAACCCCCACCTCTCCTTCGGTTTCGGCGAGCACTTCTGCCTCGGCGCGGCGCTCGCCCGGCTCGAGGCGCGGGTGTTCTTCGAGATCTTCCTCCGGCGGGTGGCGGGCATCGAGCTCGCGGGCGAGCCGGCCTGGCTGCGGTCGAGCGAGCTGCACTCGCTCAAGCGGATGCCCGTCCGGCTGCGGCCCCGGTAGCGGGGCCGGAGGGGGCGGGTGCGAGCTTTTGCGGAGGCGCGCGCCGGGGTAGACTGGGTCGCCGCGCCCGCCCCGGGGCCGCGGGGGCCGGGTGCTCCCGGAGGCCGCGCTTCGGGCGAAGTGGGGCGGCGAGGAGGCGTGCCATGGCGAAGCGGATCGACTGGTACTACCACCGGAAGGGCTGAACGAGCTGCTCCCGAGCGTCCAGGTTCCTGGACGCCCAGGGCATCGAGGTGGCGGAGCTCGTCCCCGCCAGCCGGAAGCTCGGCCGGAAGGAGGCGGAGGATCTCGCGCGGGGCGCCTCCCGGGTGATCGTGGCCAAGGGGCGCAAGGTGCAGGAGTGGAAGCCCGGCGGCCGGGCCCCGGCGGAGGTGGTCCAGGCCATGCTCGGGCCGACCGGCAACCTCCGGGCTCCCTGCATCCGGCGCGGCAGGACGGTCGTGGTCGGCTTCGACGAGGAGACCTACGAGAGGCTCTTCGCGTGAACGACCCGGGCGACCCCCGGCTCGCCCGCGGCGAGGCGTGGAACGCCTTTTGCGACGCCCTGCGCCGCTCGGGTGAGCGTCTGCTCGAAGGGGGGCCGCTCACCGCCCGCGAACAGGCGGAGGGCTTCCGCTACCTGGCCCGCTTCCTGGCCTCCGGCCTGGTGAGCTGCCTGACCCACGACGATCCGGAGTACCCGATCCTCGGCCGGCAGATGGACCTGACACGGCCCTGGGGACTCGACAGTCCGGATTGCCTCTACCTCTACGCGCCGCTCGCGCCGGAGCACACCTACCGGCTCTTCGGATGGCGGGGCACGGCGCGGCACCTCGACGTGCAGGTGAACGCCGGCCACTTCTCCGCCGGCGAGGTGGCGGCGGTGAGGACACTCTCGTCCATCTCGGGCCTCGAGCTCGAGGTCGACGGCGACGGCCACTTCGAGCTCTACATCGGGGGCGCGGAGCGCGAGGGAAACTGGATCCCCACCGGCCCCGACGCGGGTTTCCTCCAGGTGCGCCAGATCTTCGACGATTGGGAGCGCGAGCTCCCCGGCGATCTGCTCATCGAGCGGGTGGGTGCGTCCTGGCCGATGCCGCCGCCGCGAAGCGGATTCGTGGCCGACCGGCTGGAGAAGCTCGCCCGGTGGATCGAACGCGGCGGCGCCCTCTGGGACACCATGAGTCGGGGAATCCTCTCCATGGAGCCGAACACCATGGTGATCCACCGCCCCGAGGCGGCGGGGGCGCACGCGGGCACCCGCGGCCAGGCCTACGGCATGGGGCACTTCCGGTGCGAGCCCGGCGAGGCGGTGGTGCTCTCGTTCGCGCCGCCCCGCTGCCACTACTGGGGCGTCGCCCTCGGCAACCGCTTCTGGGAGTGCATCGAGTTCGCGAGCCACCAGAGCTCGCTGACCGGAGCCCAGGCCGAGCTCGATCCCGACGGGGTCTTCCGGGGGGTGATCGCCCAGGAGGACCCGGGTGTGCCCAACTGGCTCGACCCGGCCGGAAACCTCGAGGGGACCGTGATCGCCCGCTTCATCCTGGCCGATTCGGCGCCCGAGGTCCGCTTCGAGCGCGTGCCGGCGGAGCGGCTGCGCTCGCTGCTGCCTGCGACCACCCCGGTGGTCTCCCCCGAGGAGCGGCAGCGCAGGCTCGCCCGGCGCCGCCACGCCGCCCTTCGGCGCTACCGGCGGTAGGAGGCGGCGGCGCGGTTCAGGGGGCCAGGCCGCCGGTCGTGCCACGGGCCCGCGCGAAGAGCTTCCGCAGCTCCTCCACGCCCAGGATGCTGGCGGCGACGCCCAAGGCGACGAGGCCGTCCCGCCAGGAGAGCTCGACGGTTTCGAAGACCGCCTGGGCGGGCCCGAAGTTGGTCGCCAGGACCTGGAGCAGGGCGGCGAGCAGCACCGCCGCCCAGAGGCTCGGGTTCCGGAAGCTGTAGCCCGAAAGGGCGGTGGCCCGCTCGCTGCGCACGTTCAGCACGTTCACGAGCTGGAAGGCGACGAAGGTGGTGAAGGCCAGGGTGCGCGCGTGCTCGAAGCCGTGGTCCTCGAGGCACCAGGCCAGCACCCCGAGGGTGCCCACGGCCATGACGCAGCCGAGCAGGAGCAGGCGCAGCAGGCGCCGCACCGGGAGCATGGGGGTGCCGAGGCGGCGGGGTGGAACCTCCATCAGCGTCGGGCGGGGCGGGTCCACGCCGAGCGCCATGGCGGGGGGGCCGTCCATGATGATGTTCACCCAGAGAAGCTGGATGGGATCGAAGGGAAGGGGCAGGCCCAGTACGGGGGCACCGGCCACCGAGAGGACCGCTCCGAAGTTCGTCGAGAGCTGGAAGCGGACGAACTTGCCGATGTTGTCGTAGATGGCGCGACCCTCCTCCACCGCGCGCACGATGGTGGAGAAGTCGTCGTCGGCCAGCACCATGTCGGCGGCCTGCTTGGCCACCTCCGTCCCCGACCGCCCCATGGCGACGCCGATGTCGGCCGTGCGCAGCGCGGCGGCGTCGTTGACGCCGTCGCCGGTGACGGCGACGACGTGGCCCTGGGCGCGGAGGACGCGCACGATCTCGACCTTCTGCTGGGGCGCCACGCGCGCGAAGACCGTCGCACGGGCCACCAGCCGCTCCCGGGACTCGCCCTCGAGCCCCTCGAGCTCCGCCCCGGTGGCCACCTCGCCCTCGAGGCCGAGTTCCCGGGCAATGGCCCGGGCCGTGATGGGGTGGTCGCCGGTGACCATCTTGACCTCGATCCCCGCCCGGCGGCAGAGGCGGATGGCCCCACGGGCCGACGGCCTCG
>JALSIO010000210.1 GCA_026989995.1 Myxococcales bacterium | reverse complement strand
AGGGTACGCGGTAGATGGCCGAGAGCATGGCGCCCGCCCGCTCCGCCGCCGCGTCGTAGCGGTCGTCGAGCAGGGTGAAGATGAAGGCCACCGGCTCGAAGGGAACCTCCTTCCGACCCGCGGCCCTCGCGTGCTCCCGGATGGTGTCGAGGTTCTCGCGGTACATCTCCGGCGAGCACATGTGGCTGATGTAGCCGTCTCCGAGGCGTCCGGCCCGGCGAAAGGCGGGGGGCTTCCGCCCGCCCACCAGGATGGGCGGCCCCCCGGGCTGCACGGGCTTCGGGGCCACGTTCACGGGCCCGAAGCGGAAGTGGCGCCCCTCGTGATGGGCGTCCTCCCGCGTCCAGTGGAGCCGGAGCACCTCGATGGCCTCGTCGGCGCGGCTCCCCCGCTCGGCCACCGGAACCCCACAGGCCTCGAACTCCGGGGGGAACTCGCCGCCCACCCCGACGCCGAGGGCGAGGCGACCCCCCGCGAGGAGATCGAGGGTCCCGCAGACCTTGGCCGTGAGCGTCGGGTGCCGCAGGGGCAGCAGGTGGACGCAGGTCCCGAGCCGCACCCGCTCGGTCACGGCGGCGGCAAAGGAGAGCAGCGTCAGCGACTCCAGGATCGGCACGTGGAAGGCGATGTGGTCGCCCACCCAGATCGAGTCGAGACCCGCGGCCTCGATGCGGCGCGCCATGGTCCGGACCGAGGGGCCGTCCTGGGCCGTCATCACCATCCCGAAGCGCAGCTCCCGGGGCGTCACGAAGGGGTCGTCGGTGGCCATGGCCGCGAGCGTAGCCGGAGCGGGCCGCCGCTTCGAGACGGAGCGGAGCGGTCGCTGCGACGCGCACCGGCCCCGGCTCAGCCGGCGGGGGCGACCCACGAGGCCGGCGACTCGATCCGGTCCACGAGCCCGAGCGCCCGCGCGCGCCGCGCGTCGATGCGCTCGCCGAGCAGTGCGAGCCGTGCCGTGGCCTGGCGCCCGATCCGCCGGGGCAGGCTCACGGTGCCCCCCGCCCCCGGGACGAGTCCGAAGGAGAGCTCGGGGAGCTCGAAGAAGGCATCCTCGGCCGCCACCACGCGCCCCGCGAAGGCGGCGAGCTCCATCCCGGCACCCACGCAGGCTCCGTGCACCCGGGCCTCGGTGCGCTCGGAGAGCCGCAGCAGCAGCCGCGCCGGGTGCCGGGTGCAGCGCACCAGATGCCCGGTGACGGCATCCGGGACGGTCCCGAACTCCGCCAGATCGCCCCCACTCGAGAAGCAGGGGCCTTCGCCGAAGAGCACCACCTCGCGGATCCGCCGGTCCGCGAGGGCGAGGGCGAGCCCTTCCACGAGCGCATCGCGCACGTCCGCGGCGTAGGCGTTGCGCCGCTCGGGACGCGCGAAGCAGAGCTCGAGCAGGCCGCCCCGACGCCGGGCGCGCAGGCCGGGCCGGTGCGCCGGATCCGGGAGCGGCGTCGGCGCGGGCCGCGTCGACAGCCAGCGCCGGAACTCGGGCCCGGCCTGGAGCACGGCGTAGGTCAGCGACTCGGCGAGGAGCGCGCGCTCCGGATCGAGCCGCTCGGAGAGCCGCAGCAGCTGGGCCAGGGCCACCGCAGCCCGGGGTGCTGCCTCCACCCGCGCCGCGAGCCGGCCGAGCTCGTCGTGCCCGGCGACGAGCAGATCCGCGACCTCGCGCAGGGCTTCCCGGCCCGCGGCTCCCGGATCCGCAGGTGCCGCGATGACACAAGGAAGAGTCGGAAGACGCGCCTTCAGCACGGCGAGCGCCTCCGGCTCGGCCGCCCGCCCGGGGTCGCCCGCCTCGAGCAGGAGGAGCGGCTGCCCGTGGAGCACCGAGGGCTCGTCCAGGGGATCCGCCGCGACCCGGGCCGCCAGCTCGGCCAGCGTCAGACGCAGCGGGGGCGCGGCGGGCGCCGCCCCCGGATCCTCGCGGCCCACAGCCATGCTGCGAGCGTACCCCAGGCACGCCGCCGTTGGCGGGAGGCCGCGCCGACGGGGGTGGCTATGCTGCCGGGGCGCCCGACGGGAGTTGCGCCTCCGTGCTCATCCGCCGCGCCGAGATCCGCCCCGGGACCCTGCGCGACCTGCGCCTCCGGGGCGAAGCCATCGCCGCGGTCGCGCCACGCCTCGAGCCGCACCCGGGCGAGGCCGTCCTCGACGCGGAAGGCGGAGCCCTCCTGCCGGGCCTCCACGACCACCACCTCCACCTCCTCGCGCTCGCCCGCGCGCGGGAGTCGGTGGCCTGCGGGCCGCCCCGGGTCCGCAACCGCGCCGAGCTCGGGTCGGTCCTCGAAGCCGCCCGGCCGGACACCCGCGGCTGGATCCGGGGCATCGGCTACCACGAATCGGTCGCGGGGGAGCTCGACCGCCACGCGCTCGATGCCCTGCGGGACGATCTTCCCGTCCGGATCCAGCACGCGAGCGGGGCGCTCTGGATCCTGAACTCCCGCGCCGTGGAGGCGGTGGGGCTCGACCGCGGAACGCCGCCCCCGGGCGCGGAACGGGACGCGCGAGGGCGGGCCACCGGGCGCCTCTTCCGCCTCGACGGCTGGCTCCGCGCCCGCCTGCCTCCGCCCCCGCCCCTTGGGCTCGGCGCCGTGGGGCGCGACCTCGCGCGACTCGGGATCACCGGGGTCACCGACGCGACGGCCGGAAACGGCCCGCAGGAGCTTCGGATCCTCGAGGCCGCGCTCGACGCCGGCGACCTCCCCCAGCGCCTGTTCGTGCTCGGGCACGAGAGCCTCCCCGAACCGGGCCAATCCCGCGCGGCCCGTGGCCCGCTCAAGATCGTCCTGGCCGAAGGAGCGCTTCCCACACCGCGTGCGCTCACCGGGCGCATCGCGGAGAGCCACGCCCGGGGGCGGCCGGTGGCGATCCACTGCACCACGCGGGTCGAGCTCGTCGTCGCGGCGGTCGCGTTGCGCGAGGCCGGCCACCTCGATGGCGACCGCATCGAGCACGCCTCGGTTGCGCCGCCGGAGGTTCTCCCCCTGCTCTCGCAGCTCGGCGTTCGGATCGTGACCCAGCCCCATTTCGTGTGGGAGCGGGGCGACCGCTACCTCGAGGAGGTCGATCCCGCCGACCGACCCTGGCTGTACCGCGCGCGCGGATTCCTCGAGGCGGGGCTTTCCCTGGCCGCGGGCAGCGACGCGCCGCTCGCGGATCCGGATCCCTGGGCGGCGATGCGCGCAGCCATGACCCGGCGCACCCGGGGCGGGGCCGTCCTCGCACCGGGCGAGTCGCTCTCCTTCGACGAAGCCCTCCGGCTCTTCCTGTCGGACCCGGCCGACCCCGGAGGCGCGCCGCGGCGGGTCGAAGCCGGCGCATCCGCGGACCTGTGTCTGCTGCGCGTGCCCTGGACCGAGGCGGCACGTGCGCCGGCGGCCGCGCTGGTCCGGGAGACCTGGTGCGCGGGAAGACCGATCTCCGAACCGTCCGCTGCCGAAGGCCGTCGCCTCCGGCGCGACGCCCCGCCGGGCCCCGGCCGTCCACCCGGCGACCGCTCCGTCCGACCCGGCTGAAGCGCACGGGTCCCGTCCGGGGCGCGCGGTCGACCCGCCGCCGCGCCGCCGCTATGTTCGAAAAAAACCGAACGTTCGGTCGGTTCCTGCCGTGGCCCCACCCGGAAGCGCCATGGCCCGCGCGCCCGGGTGGTCGCCTGCCGGACGCCCGCCCGACACGTCTCCGCCGGGGGAACGCCGATGAGCCAACTGACCACCGACCTCCTCCGAGAGCTCGCGCAGCGCATGCGCGAGCACCGGGCGCGGTTCGAGAAGCTCGGCTACTGCGATGCGGTCGTCGGCATCCGCCAGCTCGGGGAGGGAGGGCGGGCGTGGCGCCTCGCCTTCGAGGTCTACGAGTGCACGGCCGTGGACGAGGTTCCCGAGGAGGCCCTCCGGGAGTTCGACTTCGTGCTCGAGGCGGACGAAGCGCTGTGGGACGAGATGTTCGATGCCATCCGCAGCCACGGAGGCGCCGACGCCCCCCACACCATCAACACGCTCTCCCATCTCGGCGACCGGATGAAGGTCACCTACGAGGACCCGGAGGGCCACGACAAGCTCTACCGGTACATGGCCACGCTCCAGGCCTTCTTCGACCTCGCGGCCGAAGGCAAGGCGGCCTCCCAGAAGGGGGATTCGGCATGAGCTACTACGGCGAGCAGGACTACCTCCGCAACTCCGACTTCATGCTCCGCGTGCGGGACATGGGGCGCGGCAATCTCGACCTCGGCTGGCTCGACGAGCCGAGGGAGCGCGTGGCCGTTCGTCCCCGCGA
>JALSIO010000209.1 GCA_026989995.1 Myxococcales bacterium | reverse complement strand
CGCAGGTGGCCAGCGCCTCGCCCACCCCGGCCCGCCACAGCGCGATCGCGTCGAAGTACCCCTCGACCACCACCGCGCGGCCCCGCCGGCGGATGGCTTCGAGTGCGTCGGGAAGCCCGAAGAGCGCCTCGCGCTTGCGGTAGATGGGGCTCTCGGGGGTGTTCAGGTACTTGGGCTCCTGCCCGGGGGCGATCGCACGCCCCCCGAAGCCCAGGATCCGACGCCGGGCGTCGCGGATGGCGAAGGTCACGCGCCCCCGAAGCCGGTCGTAGGGCCTGCCCGAACGCCCCGGCGCGAGCAGCCCCGCCCGCTCCCCGTCCACCGCCGGGACCCCGGCCCGGCCGAGGGCCTCGGCGAGATGGGTCCAGCCGTCGGGGGCGTACCCGAGACCGAAACGCTCCCAGTCCTCCGCGGAGAGGCCCCGCCCCTCGAGGTAGTCGCGGGCTGCCCTTCCCTCGTCGGCGAGGAGTGACCGGCGGAAGAAGCCCTGCGCGATCTCGTTGGCGCGGAACAGCCGCTCGGCCACGCCCGAATCACCGCCGGCCGTGGCGGGGATCTCGACACCGACCTCAGCGGCCAGGGAGCGGACCGCTTCGGCGAATGACAGGTTCTCGTGGCGCTGGAGGAAGCTGAAGCAGTCGCCGCCCACACCGCAGCCGAAGCAGTGGAAGATCTGCCTCTCGGTGTGGACGTGGAAGGATGCGGTCTTCTCGTCGTGGAAGGGGCAGAGGCCGAAGTAGTTGCGACCTGCCGGCCGGAGGGCGACGTGACGACCGATCAGCTCTGCGAGGTCCACCCGCTCCCGGACGGCCTGGATGATCTCCTCGGGAATCCGCGCCAAGCTCGCCCGCCTCCGCTTCCGCGGCGCCCCGCCCGTTCCTGCCCGGCTCCCGAATCGGGTCGCCGGCGCCGATCCACCCGCACCGCGCCACCGCGCGGAGGCCCCCGGGTGGCCCGTCAGCGTCCGCCCCCGAGCCGCCGACGGCTGTCGTGCCCGCTCACCGCGCCATGCGCTTGAGCTTCTTGAGCGCGCGCTTCCGCGCAGCCGCGGCCTTCTTCTTGCGGCGGACGCTGGGCTTGTCGTAGTACTCGCGACGCCGCAGCTCCGTCAGGATGCCGGCCTTCTCGCACTGCTTCTTGAAGCGCTTCATGGCCTGCTCGAAGGTCTCGTTTTCCTTCACCTTGACCACGGGCATGCCTGGAGGATCTCCTTCTCCCCGCCGGAAAGCCGGGCGGGGGCCTCGATGTTGAGTGGCCCGGAGGCCGATTCCGTGTCGCCGGCGCGGCTCAGGGACCGCCCGACGTCCCTCCTACCTCGGGCGCAGCGCCGGCGGACGCTCACGGCCCTTCCCCCTGGGGGCTCCGGGCTGCCTGCCCGCTGCCTGCCTGCCTGTCGGCTGCCTGCCTGTCCGTCCGCCTCGCCCCGCGCCACCCGCGGCAGTTGCTCGCCCCGGTCGGCGGGGTCTCCCGCCCCCATGGGTCGGGGCGGGTCGGGGCGGGGCCGCACGGCACGCTCCGCCGCGCGCCGGACCCGCGTTTTCGACCCGCGCGCCGTGCAAAGCCCCCAGACGACCCGGCCGCAGCCTCCCCGGAGAAGAAAAATCCCTTGATTTCCAAAGGGTTGAGCAGACCCGGGGCGACCTTCCCGCCGGCAGGCGAGGCTAGCGGAGCCGGGGTCGCGATTCAACGAAACCGCCGGCCCCACCCGCCGGCCTCGGGTCAGCCGGCCGGCCCGGAGCGGTCGAAGGCGTGGGGCCGGATCGCGGCGGCCTCGGGGCTCGGCGGCCTGACGGGGATCCCCCGCGCGAGGAGCTCCCGCTTCACATCCGCGACCGTGGCCTGCCCGAAGTGGAAGATGGAGGCGGCGAGGGCGGCCTGGGCGTGGCCCCCCTCCGGCCCGTCGGAAAGCGCCCGCGCCATGTCCTCGGCGCCGCCGCCGCCGCCGGAGGCGATCACCGGGATCGCGACGCGATCGGCCACCGCGCGAACCAGGCGGAGGTCGTAGCCGCGGCGGGTGCCGTCCTGGTCCATGCTGGTGAGCAGGATCTCCCCCGCGCCCGCCTCGGCCATCGCCGCCGCCCACTCCACGCAGTCGATGCCCGTGGGCCGCCGACCGCCGTGGGTGCAGACCTCGAAGCGACCGGAGCGCTGCGGATCCGAGCGGGCGTCGATGGCCACCACCAGGTTGGCGCTGCCGAGCTTCGCCGCGGCCTCGGAGACGAGGTCCGGGTTCTCGACCGCGGCCGTCATGATCGACACCTTGTCGGCCCCTGCGTTGAGCAGGTCGCGGATGTCCTGAAGGGATCGCACCCCGCCGCCCACCGTGAGGGGCATGAACACCGACTCGGCGGTCCGCGAGACCACGTCGAAGAGGATGCGCCGGCCCTCGTGGCTCGCCGTGATGTCGAGGAAGGTGATCTCGTCCGCCTCCTGGCGGTCGTAGAAGCGGGCGACCTCCACCGGATCGCCGGCGTCGACGTGGTCCACGTATCGCACGCCCTTGACCACGCGGCCCTTGTCGACGTCCAGGCACGGAATGATCCGCTTCAGGAGCACGCTTCGGCCTCCCCGAGCGCGGTCTGCACCCCGCGAAGCGCGTCGGCGAGGTCCACATCCCCGGTGTAGATCGCCCGCCCCACGATGACGCCGCCGAGGCCGTCCCCGTGACCGCGCGCCGCGGCGATCACGTGATCCAGGCTGCCCACCCCTCCGGAGACGATGACGGGGATCCGCACCGCCCGGGCCAGGGCGCGGCTCGCCTCCACGTTGGGCCCGGTGCGCATGCCGTCGCGGGCGATGTCCGTGTGGATCAGGGCGGCCACCCCGGCTCCCTCGAAGCAGCGGGCGAGCTCCACCGCGTCGACCTCCGACTCCTCGAGCCAGCCCGAGACCGCGACCCGTCCCTCCCGCGCATCGATTCCCACCGCGATGCGGCCGGGATGGGCGCGCGCCACCTCGCGTACCCATTCCGGATGCCGAAGCGCGGCCGTCCCGAGGATCACCCGCTGCACCCCGAGGGCGAGGGCCGCCTCCACGGCGTCCCGGTCGCGAAGCCCTCCTCCGAGCTGGACCGGGCGCCCCCCGACGGCCGCCACGATTTCCCGGACCGCCTCGACCTCCACCGGGCGGCCCGCGCGCGCTCCTTCGAGGTCCACGACGTGGATCCGGGGCGCCCCGGTCTCGGCGAAGCGCCGCGCCACGGCTGCGGGGTCCCGGTCGTAGACGGTGGCCCGGTCGTAGCGCCCCTGCTCGAGCCGCACCACGCAGCCGCCGAGGAGGTCGATCGCCGGAATCACCTCGAAGGCCGGAAGCGCAGGTGCGGAGGGAGTGGAGTCGGTCATGGGTCCGGAGGGGAGGCTAGCGGTCCCGCGGGAGCACCCCGGCGAGCTCGCGCGCGAGCTCCCGCGCTCCCCACGCGGAGAGCTCGGCGGCGGTCAGCCAGCGGGTTCCGCCCCCGGGATAGCGCGCCGCGTTCAGGACGTTCTCGCTCACCGGCCGCTGGGTCTCGTCGAAGACCGCCTCGTAGAGGAGCTTCCCGGTGGCGGCCTCGAGCAGGCGGATTTCGAAGCCCACGCTCGCCGGGCGCGTGGCCCCGGCGCCGCTTCCCACCCGCTCCCGGAACCGCCAGATCTCGCCGAGCAGGACCGCATCGACGCCGAAGGTCCGCTCGAGAACCGCGAGGGCCGGACCCGGTCGCCCCCGTGAGAAGGGGACGCCCCCCTCGAGGAGCGCCCGACCGACGTCCTCGGGGGGTACCACCTCGAAGCCCGCCTCGAGGAGGGCATCCGCGACCTGCCGCGCCACCACGGCAGCCGCCACCGGAGCCACCGCGCCCTCCGAGCTCGAGGAGCCGGGGTGGCGGCTGAGACGCACCTCGAAGGGAGCCACGGCGATCCGACGGAGGGGCGCCTCCCGCTCGGTGAGGGCGGGAGCCGGGCGCGAGCGGATCGTCTCCGCGCAGCCTGCCGCGAAGGCGAGGACCGCCGAGGCGAGGATCGCCCCGCGGAGACCGCGCCGAAGCCGGAACCTCAAGCCGAGACCCACCGCGCGAAGGCGTCGAGGAGCCGCCGGCCGGCGTTCTGGCTCTTCTCGGGATGGAACTGCACGGCGATCGCGTTCTCCCGGGCCACGGCGGCGGCGAAGGGTTTCCCGTACTCGCACCAGCCGACCACCAGCTCGGCCTCGGCGGGCTCGGCCCGGTAGGAGTGGACGAAGTAGTAGCAGTCCCGCTCCGGGAGTTCCCGGAGCAGCGGGTGGGAGCCGCTC
>JALSIO010000208.1 GCA_026989995.1 Myxococcales bacterium | reverse complement strand
CTCGTCCCGGTCCTCCGATCGCGGGACGCCCCGCCGCGATGGCTGGCTCCAGCGTGCCTTCGAATTCGATCTCCATTCGATCACCGGCTGGGGGGAGGGCGGTCGAGGCGGTAGCGCGCTCCGTGATCTTGGAGCGCGACCGCGAGGGGGCTTTTCGGTAGACGGCGAAGCGGGTCTTCGACCTCCTCCAGGCCGCGGCCTTCGGCCGGCCGACGCCTGGAAGGCCGCGAGGAGGTCCTGGCGGAGCCCCCTCCCCGTCGCGTGGGTAGCCAGTTCCCGCTTGACGGAGTCCGCTTCTTCCGGTCCAATGGCTCCTTGGCGGTGGGGCCCCCGGGGCGTGGCTTCGGAGAGCGGACGGCGGTGTCGGGCGGACGATCGGGCGCGGAGCCCCGGGCGGGGGCCGGGGCGATGCCCTCCGGACTCGGCGGAGGCGTGGCACGACCGCGGGCCAGCGGTCCCGGACTGCCGGGGCGGTGGCGGGAGCCGCTTCGCTGCGCGGGGGCACCCGCCCTGCTCGGCGTCGCTCTGGTGCTCCTCGCGGCGACCGCGGGTGCGGCGGTGGTGGGCGGCGGGGGAGGCCGCAAGCAGGACTGCCTCGTGGTCCTCGATGCGCCGGTGAACGATCCCCCGGCCCGTCCCCGGCACGTGCGCTGCACCGACGGCGACCCGGCCTGCGACGCCGACGGCACGGTCGACGGGGTCTGCAGCGTCGAGGTCCGGGTGTGTATCGCCTCGAGCTTCGACCCCGTGTGCGCCCGGTCCGGCGTCGAATCGATCCTGGTGGACCACAGCCTCGACAACGGGGACCCGCGCTTCGATCCGGACTTCCAGGCCGTGGCGGCCCGGATTGCGGCGGATCTGTCCCTTCCCAGCGCCGCCACGGATGTGTGCACCGGCACCGTCACCCTGCGGATCCCGATCCGCGGGCCGCTCCCGAAGGACCGCTGCCGCCGGGGAAAGAAGCTGCTGCGGCTGACCGGGATTCCCACGGATGCCCAGGCCCCCCTCGACCGCGACAAGCTCAAGCTCCTCTGCGAGCCGGCGGCGGATCCCTGCGACCCCCGCGACCTCTTCTCGGGAACCTTCGACCGCATTGAACGGCAGATCTTCGCGCCGAGCTGCGCCGTCGGCGGTTGCCACGATTCGCAGTCCCGGGCCGGCGGGCTCCTGCTCGAGCGGGCGGGGGCCTTCTCCGAGCTGGTGGACCGCCCGCCGGTGAACCCGGCCGCGGCGGCGGCGGGCTGGTTGCGGGTGCGGACCCTCGGGAACGGGAGCGGCGATCCGGAGACGAGCTACCTCCACCGGAAGCTCGAGGGAGATCTCGAGAGCGGCATGGGAGCGCGCATGCCCTTCCTGCGGGCGAAGCTGCCGCGCTACCTGCGGGAGCTGGTGGAACTCTGGATCCTCTCCGGGGCCCCCGAGACGGGCTGGGTGCCGGGAACGGACTGAAGCGGGTCGCCGGGCCGGGGGGCGTCGGAGCGCCTCCCGGGTGGTGGTCCGGCAGGGGGAGCGGGCACGATGGGCGACGAGAATACGGTCCTGGACGAGACCCACGCGCGGCACCTCCTCCGGCGGGCCACCTTCGGCGCGTCCCGGGACGAGCTCGCGAGGCTGGGGCTCGTGGGGCTCTCGCGGGGCGCAGCGGCGGACGCGCTCCTCGCCCTCCGGACGAAGCGGTTCCGCGCCGCCGGACCCTACTTCGAGCGGGCCCACGCCAAGTGGATCAAGTACCTGGTGAAGGGGAAGACGCCGGTGCAGGACCGCGTGGTGCTGTTCTGGCACGACCACTTCTCGGTCTCCTTCTCCAAGGTGGGTGATCTGAGGTTGATGGGCGACTACGTGAAGGCCCTCTACGCCCACGGTCTCGGGAACTTCCGCGACCTCGTCAAGGAGATGAACCGGACCGTGGCCATGATGGAGTTCCTCGACACGGTTCGGAACTTCAAGGAGGTGCCCAACGAGAACTACGCCCGGGAGCTCTGTGAGCTGTTCACCCTCGGGGTGCTCGACTCCGCGGGCAATGCCAACTACAGCCAGGAGGACGTGGTCCAGATCGCCCGGGCCTTCACCGGCTGGAACCGCAACCGACGCAAGGCGGTCTTCCTGGACTTTCTCCACGACTACCAGGTCGAGTTCCCGGAACGGGGGCCGAAGGTCCTCTTCCCCGGCGCCCACGGGTTCCCGTCGGGCGGCGCGTCGTTCACCACCGGTGGCGAAGGGCCCGGGGAGATCGACGAAGTGGTCGACATCCTCCTGCAGCACCGTGATACGGACGGGCGCAACACCGTGTCCCGGCGGGTGGCCCGGAGGCTCCTCGAGTACTACGCCTACCCGGACCCGGAGCTCACCGTGGTGGACGAGGTCGTGGCCGCCTCCGGCTTCGACGTGGACTTCGACATCCGGGCGCTGCTCCGGGCCATCTTCACCCACGACGCCTTCTACGAGGCCGCCGCCGCCGCCCCCTTCGGTGCCGGCACCCGGAAGTCGGTGCGCTGGCCGGTGGACTACGTGGTGAGCGCGCTTCGCCTTCTCCGCATGCGTCTCAAGGGGGGGGAGCAGGTGCTCGACGGAGGGAGCTACCGCGGGATCACCGACCACTGCGGCAACATGGGCCAGCACCTCCTGGATCCTCCGAGCGTCTTCGGGTGGGATTGGGAGGAGGGCTGGCTCAGCACCGCGAATCTGCTGGGCCGCTACGTCTTCGCCCGGGATCTCAGCGTGGCGCGCTGGGGGAGCAAGCGCTTCCGCCCGGAGCTCTTCGTCGATTTCGACCTCACGGATCCCAATGCCATCGTCGAGGCCGTGGCGGATGCCCTCGACGTGGTGCACCACCTCGACGCGTCCACGCGGACGACGCTCCTCGACTACCTGACCGACGGGGGGGCCGTCTCCTCCGTGAACCTCCACGACCCCTACTACGGGGATGTGAAGCTCCGGGGCCTGTTCGCCCTCGTGCTCCAGTCTCCGGCGTTCCTGTTCCACTAGGCCGGCGGGTTGCCGGCGGAAGGAGTGCGCGATGCCGCTGACCCGACGCGAGTTCCTGCGGAGCGCAGGGTGGGTCGCCGCCGCGGGGATCGGCGCGCCCGGGCTCTTCCAGGCGGTGTTCGCCCGCCCGGGCTTTGCTGCCACCCTCGGCGACCGCTACTTCGTGATCCTCTTCCTCGACGGGGGCAACGACGGGCTCAACACCGTGGTTCCCTATGACGACGTCGGCGGGCTCCGCACGGCATACCAGGCGGCCCGTCGGGCCACGGGGAGCGGGGCGCTTCGGCTCTCCCCCTCGGAACTCCGGGTGCCCTCGCTCCCCTGCCTCGACCCCAACACCGGAACCCAGCTCGGGTTCCACCCGGGTCTGGCGGGACTCGCCAACCTCTACGACCAAGGCCGGGTGGCGATCGTGCAGGGCTGTGGCTATCCGGACCCGAGCCTCTCCCACGAGCAGTCCAGCCTGGCGTGGCAGACCGGCGCACCGGCGGGAACGGCGACGACGGGCTGGGCCGGGCGGCACCTCGCGGCCGAGTACGGTCCCACGGCGCTTCCGGCCATCACCATCGCCTCGGGGGTGGCCCGGGAGTTCTCGCAGACCGGCACCGGCGTGCTCGCGGTCCCCCGCTTCCAGGGCTTCGGCTTCCCCTTCGACCCCGAGGCTCCGGGGGACGATGCGGCGCGGCGGCAGGCCTTCCTCGATCTCCACGCGGCGGCGGCAGCGAGCCCGCACGGGAGCCTGGCCTTCCTCGGGAATACCGGCGCCGGCACCCTCACCAGCACCGAGAGCTACGGCACCGTCCACGACACCTACGTCGCGGACCGCGGCGCCTGGGAGGCCCAGTACACCGCGCTGGGCACCGGGACCGCGCGTCGCCTTCGGGAGGTGGCGAAGGTGATCTACAGCGTCTCCAGCGGCGTCCCCGGCGTCGACGCCCGGTTCTTCCAGCTCCGCAACGGCGGCTACGACACCCACTCCGACCAGGGCGCCGCGGATCCGAACGGGCAGCACCACCAGCTCCACCGGGAGGTGGGCGACGCCCTCGAGCTCTTCTACGCGGACCTCGACGACCAGGGCCTCTCGTCCAAGGTCACAACCCTCATCTACAGCGAGTTCTCGCGGCGCATCGAGCAGAACGACAACGGGACGGATCACGGCACGCAGGGGCCCGCCTTCGTGGTGGGCGGCTCGGTGGTCGGGGGCGTCTACGGCAACCACCCGAACATCGAGGCCTCCGCCCTCGACGCGGCGGGCAACACCGTCTACAGCCAGGATCCGGGCAACGGGTT
>JALSIO010000207.1 GCA_026989995.1 Myxococcales bacterium | reverse complement strand
GGCCGGTCTTGCGGCGCCAGCCGCGGCGTTCCCATCCGGGCGCCCATTCGTTGATGGTCTTCACGCAGAGCTGGCTGTCCGAGTAGACGGGGATGCGGGCGTCCTCGGGGAGGCGGCGGTAGGCCTCGATGAGCGCGCGGAGCTCCATCCGGTTGTTGGTGGTCTCCGGCTCGAAGCCGAAGTCCCGGTCCACTACGCGGCCCTTCCGGACCCACACGTATCCCCAGCCCCCGGGGCCGGGGTTCCCTTCGCAGGAACCGTCCGTGAATACACCCGTGTCGGGCCCGCCCGTGTAGCGCCGCAGCACCTCTTCGGGGGTGAGGAGCTCGGTCTTCCGCCGGGCGGGCATCAGGAGCCACCGATCCGGAAGTGGATCACATCGCCGTCCCGAACCACGTACTCCTTCCCCTCGACCCGCATGCGGCCCCGCGCCTTCGCCCCCGCCTCGCCCCCACAGGCGACGAAGTCCTCGAAGGAGATCACCTCGGCGCGGATGAAGAGCCGTTCGAAGTCGCTGTGGATCTCCCGTGCCGCCTCCGGGGCGCGGGCGCCGCGCCGGGTGGTCCACGCCCGGGTCTCCTTCGGGCCGGCGGTGAAGAAGGTGTGGAGATCGAGGAGCTCGTAGGCCGCCCGGATGAGCCGGTGGAGGCCGGGCTCGGCGAGGCCGAGCTCCTCGAGAAAGGCCCGCGCCTCCTCGGGCTCGAGCTCCGTCAGCTCGGCTTCGACCTTGCCGCATATAGGGAGCACCGAGGCGCCCCGGGCGGCGGCATGGTCCTCGAGGGCCGCCGTGGCCTCGTTTCCGGCGAGGCCCGCCTCGTCGACGTTGGCGACGTAGAGCACCGGCTTGGCGGTGAGGAGGAAGAGCTCGCGGAAGGTCGCCCGCTCCGAGTCCGGCACCGGGAACTCCCGCGCCGGGCGGCCCTCGGAGACGTGGGTGAAGAGGGCCTCGAGGAAGTCGAGCTCCGCCCGCGCTTCGGCGCCGCCCGCCTTCGCACCCTTGCGCGCGCGCACGATCCGCTTCTCGAGGGTCGCGAGATCGGCGAGGGCGAGCTCGGTCTCGATGGTCTCGACGTCGCGGACGGGGTCCACGGCGCCGTCCACGTGGACCACGTTCGGGTCCTCGAAGCAGCGGACCACGTGGAGGACCGCCGCCGTCTCGCGGATGTGGGCCAGGAACTGGTTGCCGAGTCCCTCGCCCCGGGAGGCACCGCGCACGAGGCCCGCGATGTCCGTGAACTCCACCGTGGCCGGCACCAGCCGGGCGGCGTGGACGAACGAGTCGATGGCCTCGAGGCGAGGGTCGGGGACCGGCACCACCCCCGCGTTGGGCTCGATGGTGCAGAAGGGGAAGTTCTCCGCGGCGATTCCCGCGGAGGTGAGCGCGTTGAACAGCGTGCTCTTCCCGACGTTCGGGAGGCCAACGATGCCGCAGCGGAGGGCCATGGGAGGCGCAGGGTATCACTCCCCCCCGGAGGCGCTGCTGTGCCGGGGGCGTCGCCGCTCCTCCTCCTGCCGGTAGCCCTCGAGAAACTCGCGCCGGAAGATCTCGAAGCGCCCCTCCTCGATGGCGCGGCGGGCGCCGGCGACGAGCCGCTGGTAGAAGCGCACGTTGTGGATCGAGGTGAGGATGGCCGAGAGGATCTCGTTGGCCCCGAAGAGGTGGTGCAGGTAGGCCCGGCTGAAGGCCCCGGCGCAGGCGTGGCAGTCGCAGGAGGGGTCGATGGGGTAGGCGTCGCGGCGGTAGCGCCGGTGTGTGAGGCGGATGCGCCCGCGCGCGGTGAAGGCGGTGGCGGAGCGCGCGTAGCGGGTCGGAATCACGCAGTCGAAGAGGTCCATGCCGTAGCCGATGGCGGCGAGGAGGTCCTCGGGCAGGCCGACGCCCATGAGGTACCGCGGCTTCTCCGCCGGAAGCAGCTCGGCGGTCTCGTCGGTCACCCGGCAGAGGAGCTCGTGGCCCTCGCCCACGGAGACGCCGCCGATGGCGTAGCCGGGGAGGTCGAGCGCCACGAGCGCCTCGGCGCAGGCCCGGCGGAGGTGGGGGTACACCGAGCCCTGCACGATCCCGAACAGCGCCTGCTCCTCGGGGCGCCCGTGGGCGCGCAGGCAGCGGTCGATCCACAGCAGCGTGCGTCGCACGCCCTGTCGCGCGAGTTCTTCGTCGGCGGGCCAGGGGGTGCACTCGTCGAAGGCCATGATGATGTCGGCCCCGAGGGCGTTCTGGATCTCGATGGAGCGCTCGGGCGTGAGCTCGACGGCCGAGCCATCCACCTCGCTCCGGAAGTGGGCGCCCCGGTCGCTGATCTCCACCTTCGGCAGCGAGAAGACCTGGAAGCCACCGCTGTCCGTCAGGATCGGTCCCGGCCAGCGCATGAAGCCGTGGAGTCCCCCGAGCTTCGCCACGAGGCCCTCGCCCGGGCGAAGCGCGAGGTGGTAGGTGTTGGCGAGGACCATCTCCGCGCCCGCGGCGCGCACCTGCTCCGGGAGCATCGCCTTGACCGCTCCGTGGGTGCCCACCGGCATGAAGGCCGGGGTCTCCACCGTCCCGTGCCGGGTGTGGACGCGGCCCCGCCGGGCGCGACCCGAGGTGGCGAGGAGCTCGAAGCGAAGGGGGGTGGGCACGGCCCCCGCCGCGTGGGTGGTACCTCCGCGGTGCTCCCGACCCGAGGTCCGGCTCAGCGGTAGGTCTTGCGCTCGCCGGAGCTCTGGCGGAGCCGCGCGCGGCGCAGCTTCGCCTTCCGGCGGGCGCGGAAGCGGGCCGACTTCCGGCGGTTCCGGTGGGGCAGCGCCTTGGCCTTCTTCACGGCTCGACTCCTCGCTCGGGGATCGCCCGGCGGCACGGGGGTGGCCCGTCCGGGCGGGACGGGGCGCGCAGGATAGACGAGGGCCCGTGGGGCGTCCATCCCCGTGGGGCTCGGGCGCCGCGGAGCGGCTACCTTCCGCCCGCTCGGTGGTGCGGGAGGAGGTATCCGGTGGTGGAGCCCGGCTCGGCGCTGTGGCGCATGATGGACTTCGATCTCACCGAGGAGCAGCGGATGGTGCGCCGCGCCGTCCGGGACTTCGCGGAGCAGGAGATCCTGCCCCACGTGGAGGAATACGAGCGGGAGGCCCGGTACCCCTCCGACCTGGTGGCGAAGCTGGTCCCCCTCGGCTACCTGGCTCCCCTCATCCCCGAGGAGTACGGGGGCTCGTTCACCGACGTCGTCACCTACGGGGTGATCTGCGAGGAGCTCGCCCGGGTGGACTGGGTGGTGGCCTCCGTCGTCTCGGTGGCCAATTCGCTCGTCGCGAGCTCCATCCTCCGCTTCGGCACCGCGTCGCAGAAGGAGGCCTGGCTGCCGCGGATCGCGCGGGGCGAGGTGCTCTGCTCGGCCTGCCTGACCGAGCCGGGCGGCGGAACCGACCTCGCCAGCATGAAGACGCGGGCCGAGCGCGCCGACGGAGGATGGCTCCTCACGGGGACCAAGGTCTTCATCTCCCACGCCGCCCACGCGGGGCTTTTCTTCGTGGTGGCCACGGTCGATCCGGCGCAGAAGCACAGGGGGGTCACGGCCTTCCTGGTGGACCCGAAGACCCCGGGGATCACCCTGGGCGAGTTCCCCATGCGGACCCTCCGCCGGGACAACCTCGCCGAGGTGCACTTCGAGCGCGTCTTCGTTCCCGACGGGAACCTGCTCTCCGAGCCCGGGCGGGGCTTTCCGGTGCTCGGGGCCGCCCTCGACATGGGGCGCTTCTCCGTGGCGGCCCGCTGCGTGGGCCAGAGCCAGCGGGCCATCGATCTCGCGCTTCCCTACGCCATGGAGCGGGAGGCCTTTGGCCAGAAGATCGGGTCCTTCCAGCTCATCCAGCAGAAGGTGACCGACATGGTGTGTCGGACCCAGCAGGCGCGGGCCATCGTCTACCAGCTCGGGCGGATGAAGGACGCGGGGATCGAGCGCTGCTCGATGGAGTCGTCCATGGCGAAGCTCCTCGCCAGCCGGGCGGCCGTCCAGAATGCCCTCGACGGCATGCAGATCTTCGGGGGCTATGGCGTCTCGGCGGAGTACGAGATCGGCCGGCTGCTCCTCGAGGCCAAGAGCCTCGAGTTCGGCGAGGGCACGAGCGAGCTCCACACCCGGCTCGTCGCGGAGTACGCCCTCGGGATCCGGAAGCAGTAGCCTCTCTGTGCCGGCCACGGGGCCGGGAGCGGGAGCCGCGCGTGGGATCACGGTGGCGAGGAGGTCCGGGCATGGACGACCGCGCGCGGCTTCTCGATCTCATCCTCGAGGTGTCCTTCGAGCGCCGGCG
>JALSIO010000206.1 GCA_026989995.1 Myxococcales bacterium | reverse complement strand
GGTGCACCCCCGGCGCGAACCGGCGCGAAGTGGTAGCCGCATCCGGACGAACCGGTGACGAGGGCGAGCAGGAGGGCCAGGGCGGGCACCCGCATGGGGCCCGACCATAGCGAAAGGCGCGGTGGACCCGGCCGCTAGCCGCCGTGGCGCACCGGGTCCGGCACCCCCGGCTGCGCTTCCAGTCCCTGGGCCTCGGCCTCGCGGCCGGTGGCGCGAAGGATGCGCGCCAGCCACACCCGCGCGGGCGGGTCGCCGGGATGGTCCGCGAGAACCGAGCGGAAGATCTCCTCCGCCCGTGCGAGCTCGCCGCGACGGTAGTGGACGAAGGCCAGCAGGTTCCGGTACTGGGGACGCCGCGCGAGCGGGCCGGCCGCCTCGAGATGGCGGGCGACCTCCTCCTCGGGCGCGCCCTGCTGCGCGAGGTGGAGCGCCTCGGCGATGTGTCCGCGCGGGCTCGTGGGGTCGAGGGCCAGCGCCTCGCGGTAGGCGGCGAGGGCGCGATCGATCTGGCCCGCCCCCTCCCACAGGATGCCGATGCGCTCGCGGGCCCGCGGATCGTCGCCGAGCTCCCGGACCCTCCGTGCGTGGCGTTCCGCCTCCTCGAGCCGCCCCTCGCGCAGGGCACCCCACATCAGGCCGATTCGCACCCGTTCGGAGTGGTCCGGATCGATGGCGCCCGCCCGGCGATAGGCTGCGATGGCGCCGTCGACGTCGCCCAGCCGTTCGCGGACATACCCGAGCACCTCGTAGTCGTAGGGGTCCCGGGACCCGGCGGCCACGGCGCGCTCGGCGTGGTGCAGCGCCTCCTCGTACCGTCCCTGGGCCATCCGGACCCGCGCCGCCAGCCGGTGGAGGTGGTTGCTTTCGGGAAGCACCGGGAGCAGGCGCTCGATGCCGGCTTCGGCCCGCTCGAGATCGCCGGCGGCGAAGGCCGCCTCCGTCCTCGAGAAGTCCGCCAGCCACCGGAGGCCGTCCTTGGGATCCGTGCCCCGATCGGGAACCGGTGACCGGGGCAGCGCATAGCCGAGCGAGCGGAGCTTGGCGAGATTCGCCTCGTCGAGCTCGTGGGGCCGCTCCTCTGCCGCCGACTCGAGGAGCCTCCCGATCCCGCCGTCGAGCCCGGCCACGAGCGCCGCGTGCTCCTCGGCGGCCTGGGCGTCGGCGAGGAGGTTGTGCAGCTCGGCGGGATCGGTCCGGCGATCGTAGAGCTCCGGCCGCGGCGCGCGGATGTAGAGCCACGGGCCGCGGCGGAGGGCGTAGAGCGGAGCCCAGCCGTGGTTGATCCGGGTCGCGAGGGTCTCGGAATAGATCGCCGCTTCGGGGTCGGGCGGCGGCTCCGCCGCGAGCCAGGGACGCAGGTCCTCGCCATCGGTGGCGGGAAACGGGGGACGCGCCAGGAGGCCGAGCAGGGTCGGCGCGAGCGAGGCGAGGCTCACCGGGCGCTCGACCACCCGACCGCTGGGGACGCCGGGCCCCCGCAGGAGCAGGGGGACCGCCACCGCCGGCTCGTACAGGGTGTAGGCGTGGGTGGGTTCGAGATGCTCACCCAGGCTCTCCCCGTGGTCGGAGGTCACGACGACGAGCGTCCCGGATGCGAGGCCGAGCCCTTCGAGCGCCTCGAGCAGCGTGCCCACCTGCTCGTCCACGTAGGCGACCTCCCCCGCGTAGGGACGTTCCCGGAACCGGCTGGCGTAGGGCTCGGGGGGCGCGTAGTCGGCGTGGGGGTCGAAATAGTGGACCCACAGGAAGAAGGGTTCATCGCCTCGTTCCTCGAGCCAGCGCACGGCGCGGGCCGTCACGTCCTCGCCCCGCCGCGCGACGAAGCCGTTCGGCGCCGAGACCTCCCCCTCGATCGCATCGTCGTAGTCTTCGAAGCCCCGCGCGAGTCCGTAGCGGTGGTCGAGCACGGCCGCCCCCACCACGGCACCCGTGCGGTATCCAGCCTCCGAGAGGGCCGCGGGGAGCGTGGGAACCTCCGGCGCCAGCTCGAAGACGCCGTTGTGGCGAACGCCGTGGTGGGGCGGCAGGAGTCCGGTCAGGATGGTGGCGTGGGAGGGCAGCGTGAGCGGCGCAGCCGCCACCGCGCGCGCGAAGCGTGTCCCGGCCGCGGCCACCGCGTCGAGGTGGGGCGTGAGCCCCCGTCCGGCCGGCGAGCCGGACGCACCGAGGTGATCCGCGCGGAAGGTGTCGATGGTGACGAGCAGCAGGTTCGGACCCGCGGCGCGCTCCGGCGCGCCGCACCCCGGAGCCAGGAAGGCCGCCAGGATCACCAGGAGCGGAGCAGCCCGCGAGCCGGGCCAGCCCTTCACGCCGGAGTTCCCGCCCGGTCCCGTCCCTGGCGAAGCAGCTCCTCCACCAGTGGATCGCCCTCCCGGAAGACCTCGGCACCGAGGCGGCCCCGCAGGTGCGCACGGCCCTCCTCGAGCTCGGCCGCGAACTCCTCCACGAGCCGCCCCTCCCGGGCGGCGGCCTCGAAGCGGTCGGGGTGGTAGAGGGCGAACTCCGAGACCGCGATCCGGGCCAGCCGCCGGGCCTCCGCCCGGGCCGGGTCGTCCGCCGGGGCCCCGCCCGCCGAAGCCGGGGGGGCGCCCCCGGCCGCGCGGCCCCCCGGGCCGGGCGAGCGGGCCGCTGGCGCGCCCGCGGGCCGCTCGAGATCGAGGAGGCCGGGGAGTCCCCGCGGCAGGTCCTCGATCTCGATCCAGGCGTCCGGCCCCACCTCCCAGACCGGTCCGGCCGTCTCCGAGCGCACCCGGACCACCGCGACCTCCGAGAGGCCGGGCAGCCGCTTGACCACTTCGCACAGATCCCGTCCGTCGAGGAGGTCGAGGCGGTCTTCCACCACGAGCGCGCGGGGCGCCTCCCGGACCAGCTTGAGCAGCGCCTCGCGCCCGTCGGAGGCGACGCAGGGCGCGAGCCCCACCGATTCGAGCTCCTCGGAGGCCCGCTTGGCGAGGTCCGGATCCCGAAGGGCCACCACCACCTTCGGCGCGTCGGCGGGAAGGGCGCTTCGCGCCGGCGCGGGGCTCGAATCCGCCGGGGCCTCCGGAGAGGGCCCGAGGGTGGCCGGAGCGGAGGTGGACTCCCCTCCGCTGGGAGCGGGCCGTCCCCCGACCCGCGGCGCCTGCCCGCCCGACTCGGAGAGCTCGACGCCGGAGCCTGTCTGGGTATCGCTGGGGGACGGGGCGGTTCCCGCCGGCGGGCGGACGCGGAAGACCGTGTCGCACCGTCGGCATCGCAGCCGGACCCCGCCGCCGATGCGGGCGGCGTCGAGGCGATAGCGGGAGCGGCACCTGGGGCAGGAGGCGATCATGGGGTCTCCTCGAAGGGGGGCGAAGCGAGCACGGCGCGCCGCAGCCGGTCGACGAGCGCCGAAAGGGACGCATCCCCGTCCGCGGCGCGGAGCCCGGCCGGATCCGGCCGCCGGATCCGGATGCGGGCCCGCGAACCCGAAGCGACTTCCGAGGCATCGTCCGAGAGCCGGAGGACCCTGAGCCGCGGGGAGAGCTGCTGCAGCCGGTCGGCGACCCGGTCGTGCCCCTCCGGCACCTCGGCCGGGACCTCGGTACCGAGGACGACCACGGGGATCTCCGCGCGGGCGAGGTACTGCCGGACCCGAGCCACGGCGTCCTCCGTGCGCTGGAAGAGATGCACCCGCGGCACGGCGCCGGCGAGGGCATCCCGGACCCATTCGAGCACGGCGAGGGAGGTGTCGGCGACCACCACCGCAGGTGGCGGTCCCGGAGCCTCCTCCGGCACGACCTCGGCGACCGCCGGGGTCTCCATCTCCTCGGCCACCGCCTCGACTTCCGGCAGCTCCCGATCGGCTGGATCGGCTGGATCGGCCGAAGGCGGCGCTTCGCACGGGGGTTCGGCCTCGGGAGCCCCGAGCACGTCGCGGGCCACGTCGGCGAAGCTGCTCGGGTCGTCGGCCGAAGCCGGCGTCGGCTGGCGACCGCTCTCGTCGAGCAACCGGGTGCCCTCGATGGCCAGGAACTGGGCACTCACGCCCTGTTCGAGAAGCGGCACTCCTTCCTCGAGCTCGCCGTCGACCTCGAAGTCGAACTCGCCCCCCGGCCAGCGGAACATCTGGAGCACCGCCCGTTCGACGGCCTGCCGGAGCAGCGCCTCGACCTCGTCGTCGCCGGCGATTCCCTCACTCGCCACCGCGTGCCGAAGGGAGACGTCCTCCCGCCGGGCCCGGCTCACGGCGGCGTCCATCTGCTCCGGGGTGGCCCGGCCCGCGGCGAGCAGCACACCCCGGAGATCCGGCTCGGCGCCCTTCAGGATCGCCGCGTGGATGGCTCCTCCCCGGAA
>JALSIO010000205.1 GCA_026989995.1 Myxococcales bacterium | reverse complement strand
GCAGAGCTCGTCGGCGAGGCCGACGCCCGGGAAGCACTCGGAGTCCCCCTTGTGCTGCATCACCTCGACCAGCCGCTCGCTGCGCGCCCGCAGGCGGGCCTCGGCGGGCGTGAGCAGCTGCCCGGACTCGCCCACCGGGGCGAAGAGCAGCCCCCCGGAGAGGTTCGAGTTGTGGGGGATCACGAGGTAGTCGCAACCGCGCTCCGGCCGACATCGGGCCTCGAGCTCGCGCCACAGCTGCCAGGGAGTGGGGTACCGGACGGCGTCCACCGGCAGGTCCGGAACCGCCTCGCTCGCGAAGATCACGTTCCGGTGCAGGTTTCGGCCGTTCGGAGCTGCCGTCCACTCGTAGCCCACGAAGCTCGTGAAGGTGCAGGCCGCGCTGCGATCGTAGGCCTCTTCCGCGGCCTCCCGGACCTCGCGCCAGGGACCGCGGGCGCGCTCCAGGCAGAGCGCACCGTCCGGTCCGCAGAAGCGGTGGCGCCGCGAGCCGGACCCCGAGGAGAGGGCACGGCCGTTCATCACGAAGAAGGCCAGTCGCGGCCAGCGCCGGTAGACCCGACAGACGATGGAGTCGAAGCCGGGAATGCCGGGCGTATTGCAGGTATGGGTCTCCCCGAAGAGCTCGGCGTGGTCGGTGACGGCGGCGAAGTCGAGGGGTCGCGCGAGGCGCGCGGTGCGCAGGGGGCGCCCGTCCTCCGACCACGGCTGGAGCCCCACGGGCCTGCCCCGGGCGAAGGCATAGGCCTCCCGCGGCCGGGTCCGCGTGCCCTGGGTGCTCGCGTCCAGGGAGAGGACGGTGTGGACGTGCAGGTCCCCGAACCACGGACGGCGGAGGGGATCCCGCAGCGTGCAGGGCTCCCGGTCGGCGGCCGGGGCCGCGGCCGGCAGCGCGAGGAGCACGGCGAGAAGCGCACCCGCGCGCCACGCGGCGCGCTCAGTCCAGGAGGTGGAGAAGGTTCGCACGGGGCCCGCTGCTCGAATGAGGCGTGTGGTAGATGGGAAGGAGGGACGCGCCGAAGAGCGCCGCCACGAGCGCGGCCGCCGCCGGGAGCCGGAGGGAGCCCGGCAGCAGCCGACGCCCGAGCGCAGCGACGGCGGCGGCGAGGCCGTAGAGGAGCGCCCCGTAGAGGACGAGCTGCACGGTGAGGAATCCGAGGAAGAGGGGTGCGGTGCCCCCGAAGCCGTCGGAGGCCACCACGGCGGCGAGAATCAGCGCCAGCATCGCGATCCGCAGCAGCGGTGCGGTCCCGGGAGCCGCCATGAAGAAGGGCAGCGGCAGCGTCACCGCGAACACCGCGAAAAGCCCGAGCCGGGCACGCATCCCGCTACTCGGCGCCGGGCGCGGGCAGCCGGCTCTGCCCCTTCGTCTCCCACCAGTGCGCGGTGAGCTCGAGGCCCGCGATGGAAGCGCGCGGGAAGACCTCCTCGAAGACCCGGCGGTAACCCGTCTCCGCGATCCGCCACACACCTCCCTCCTTCCGGTAGCGGTCCTCGTAGAAGGCGGCCCCCCGGATGGTGATCCCGAATCGGGTCTCGATCACGACGTCGTCGAGGGCCCAGGTGCCGCGGGCCTCGCCGTCGCCCTCGAAGTGGATCTCGGGGTGGTGCACCCGGTGGCTCGAGAGGAAGGTGGTCGCGCCCATGGCCCGCTCGAGGAAGGCCACGATGGCCTCCCGGCCCCGGAAGGCGTACTTCCCGCCGCTGTACGCCGCCGTGGCGTCCTCCGTGAAGCACTCTCGAATCTCGTCCCACAGCTTGAGATCGAGACAGCGGAGGTAGCGGTACTTGAGCCGTTTGACGGCTTCGAGCTCCACCAGATCCATGCTCTTCCCCCAGGTCGGACCCCGACCGCCTGGGAGGGCGCCGGGGGAGGGTACGGCGCGGTGTGCCTACTTGAGAACCTGCCGTGACCAAGGCGGCCCCACGCTCTCCCCGCCATCCACGGGCAGCGCCACCCCGGTGATGTACTCGGCCTCGTCACTGGCCAGGAAGAGCGCCGCCCGGGCCACGTCTTCCGGGCTCCCCGCCCGCTTGATGGCCTGGGTCTCGCGCATTCCCCGCCGGATCGACTCGAGGGCCCGCTCTCCCTCGAGACCGAGGGCACCGGCCACCAGCGGCGTGGGCACGCCCCCGGGACACAGGCAGTTGACCCGGATCCCGTACTCGCCGAGCTCGAGGGCGGCGCTCCGGGTCAGGTGGATCACTGCCGCCTTGGCGGTGGTGTACAGATGCGGACCACTCCCCGGGCAAAGACCGGCGATGCTCGAGGTGGAGAGGATCACACCGCCACCCTGCTCCCGCATGACCCGGCCCGCGTGAACCATGCCGAAAAAGACGCTCCGGAAGAGCAGCGCCATGGTCCGGTCGAAGTCCGCGGCGCCGAGCTCGAGCAGGGAGCCCCGGGCGCCGAGGGCCCCGGCGTTGTTGAACATCACATCGAGGCGCCCGAAGCCCTCCACCGCCCGGGCCACGAGGCCGGCGACGTCCTCCTCCCGGGTGACGTCCGCGCGCTCGAAGAGGGCCCCTGCGCCCAGGGACTTGGCCACGTCCCGGCCGGCCTCCTCCTGGATGTCACCCACCACGACCCGCGCGCCCTCGGCCGCAAAGAGCCGCGCCGTCGCCTCGCCGATGCCGCTGGCCCCGCCGGTGACCACGGCGACCCGTCCTTCGAGCCTTCTCATGCCTCCACCCGGTACTCCGAGAGCGGGTGCGACTCCACGGATTCGAGGTCGAGGAAGCGCCGACAGCTCTCGATCATGCGTCCCATGTTCTGCCGGAGGCGCTCCTCCGAGCCCCCGGCCTTGTACCACAACATGGGATCGGTCACCGCCTCGGCCGGAAAGCCCTCCTCGACGATTCCCTCGTAGGGTGGGGCCCCTTCGGTGAGCGGCCAGACCACGGTGTTGCGGACGTAGAGGAAGGTGCACTGGGTCTCGAGGGCCACCGTCTTGTGGTCGTGGTGCCAGCGGCGGATCCACTCCTCTCGCGAAAGCCTTCCGGGTCGTTCGAGGCAGGCGAGCATGACGATCCCGGGCATCCGGGCCGGTGCCGGCGCGACCGGACGGGAATCGGGAAGTGGCACAGACTCCACCACCAGGTATCCCTCCCGCCGCACGGTGTGGGCGGCGATCGCCTCCTCGAGGGGGCCGCGGTCGTCGGAACAAGCGAGCCAGAACGAGACCATGCCGTCGAGCGGGGGATCGAGGCGGGTGAGCCGGGCCGACCGGGCGGGGAGCACGTGCTCGTCGGCGAGCAGGAGCTTGAGATGGCGCGCGCCGCGCTCGACGAGCTGCGGCGCGAGCTCGTCCAGGGCGCGCTTGCGCAGATCCTCCGGCGACTGGCCGGCCCTGCGCCAGATCAGGTAGCAGAGCTTCTCCACGGTTGTCCTCCGGGCTTCCGGAGCGGGAGCGTAGTGCAGCTCCGCCCGCACTTCCGCGGCGCGGTAACCACCGCGACCCCGGCCCCGTATCCTGCCCGGTGGTCCGAGGTCCCGGACCCGGGGAAGCCCATGCGAAGTACCCGCCTCACCGTCCTCGTCCTCCCGGCCCTGCTCGCCGGCCTCCCCGGCGCTGCCGCGGCCGAGGGGCCGAGGCGGCCCAACGGCTTCGCACTCGAGCCCGCCGGGGTCGACGTCGCGGAGATCCTCGAGGGCGGCCCGCCCCGCGACGGCATCCCCGCGCTGGGGGACCCCGCCGTCGTCCCCGCCCGGGAGGCCGGTCTCGCAGACGACGCCCCGGTGCTCGGCGTGGCCCTCGGCGGGGAGGCCCGGGCCTACCCGCTTTCCATCCTCGCGTGGCACGAGCTGGTCAACGACCGCCTCGGGGGCGAAGCGATCCTCGTGAGCTACTGCCCGCTGTGCGGCACCGGAATGGTCTTCGATCGCCGGGTGGACGGCGGCGTGCGGACCTTCGGCGTCTCCGGCCTTCTCTATCGCTCCGATCTTCTGCTCTACGACCGGGAGACCGAGAGCCTGTGGTCGCAGATCCTGGCGCGGGCGGTGATCGGGCCCTCGCTCGGCGAGCGCCTCCGTCTGATCCGGGCACCGGTGACCACCTTCGGCCGCTGGCGGCGGGCCCATCCGGGTACCACGGTCCTGAGCTTCGAGACCGGCCACCGCCGCAACTACGAGCGCAACCCCTACGGCGACTACGCCCTCTCCGAGCGCCTGCGCTTCCCGGTGCCGGTCGACGACCGCTACCACCCGAAGATGCCGACCCTGGGCCTGCGCCTCGCCGACGGAAGCGCCCGGGCCTATCCGGCGAGCGAAGTGCACGCGGCGGGCGGCGCCGTGGAGGAGGAGTTCCGGGGGCGG
>JALSIO010000204.1 GCA_026989995.1 Myxococcales bacterium | reverse complement strand
GGGCCGCGAGGGCCGCCACCTGGCCGGGAGTCGGCGCCTGGTAGAAGAGGTGGGTGGCGAGCTTCCGTGCCGCCGCCACCGCGTCCCTCGGACCGCAGAGGTATCCCACCCGCCAGCCGGCCATGCCGAAGGACTTCGAGAACGAGAAGACCGAGAAGGTCCGATCCGGGGCCACCCGGCCGGGAGAGAAGGGCTCCCCGCGGTAGACGAGATCCTCGTAGACTTCGTCGGAGAGCAGCCACAGGTCGTGCTCCCGGCAGAGCTCGGCCAGCGCCACCAGCCACGCCTCCGGGAGGACGCGGCCAGTCGGGTTGGAGGGCGAGGAGACGTAGAGCGCCCGGGTCCGCGGCCCGATGCGCTCGCGCACCGCCGCCACGGCCGCCTCGGCGGACTCGACCCGGTCGTAGAAGGGCACCTCCACCGGATTCGCCCCGAGGCAGGTCACGATGCCCCGGATGAGGGGCCAGAAGGGCGCGAGGATCAGCACCTCGTCCCCGGGCTCCGCGAAGCTCCCCACTGCGGCGGCGAGGGCACCGGTGGCCCCGGCCGCGACGAGCACCTGCTCCCGCTCGCAAGCGAGCCCGTTGCGTTCGCGCAGCTTGGCCACCAGCGCGTCCACCAGCTCGGGGAGGCCCCGGGTGTCCGCGTACCGGTGAAGCCCGGGGTGCTCCTCCGCCCGGAGGGCCTCGGCCCGCGCCGGCTCCGGCGGATCGAGCCAGGTGTCGCCCACGTGGAGGGGAACGACCGGACCCGGATGGGCGGCGACCCGGTGGGCGAGGGGGGAGTAGACGTCCTCGGGAATCTCCGCGAGGACCCCGCGAAGGCCTCGTCCGGCGGGAGCTCCCGCTCCGTGGCCTGCCGAGCCGCGCGGCTTCACCTCGAGGCCGCTCCGATCTGCCGCAGCTCGTAGCCGGCCTCGCGGAGGAGCGACACCAAGCCGCGATGTCCCACCAGATGCGCCGCACCCACGGCGACGAGCGGCCTTTGCTCGGAACGGCGGAGCAGCTCGCCGACCTCCGCCGCGAAGCGGCGGTTCCGCGCGAAGAAGGTCCGCTCGTAGAAGGGAGCGAGCTCCGGGTGGCGGGCCAGATCCCGGAACACCGCCGCCTCGAGCGCCCGGGTGTCGCCGGACCGCCAGGAGGCCACGAGCTCACCCAGGATGCGCTCGGCCTCCTCGGCCTGCAGCAGCACCTCCCGGAGCATCAGCTCCTGCACGTCGCGCGGAAGCCCGTCGAGGAGCGCGACCTGCTCCTCGAGGGTCTCGAGGGCGATCACGGGCAGTCGGCCCCGGGCCCGCTCGAGCAGCGCGCGGTCCACGCCCCGCTCCGGAACGAAGCCCGACTCCCGGAAGATCCGCTCCTGCAGCGCGAGGGCGACCAGCCACGGCTCGGTGGCGAGGAAGGCGGCGCGCGGGAGCCCCCGGCGGTCGAGGGTGGTGAGGAGCCCCTGGAGGGTCGGAGCCGACACGCGGCCGGCCAGGCTCTCGCCCGGCGGCAGCGACCCGCGTTCGGCGAGAAGCTGCGCGGTGCGGCGGGGATCGAGGGCCAGCACGTCGATCTCCACCACCAGGGCCTCGCTCTTGCGGAGCAGCTCCTCCATCCGCGGGTCCAGCACCCGCTCGCCCGGCCGTCCCACGTGCACGGTCCCGAGCAGCCAGCCCCGCAGCGCACCCGAAGCGTCGCGGATCTCGAAGCCGAGTAGCGGCGCAGCCGGCTCCGGTGCACCCCGTGCCGGGGGCCCGGCGGTCGGGAGGAGCAGGAGGCCGAGAAGCGCCGCGCGAAGAGCGCGCCGCCCGACGCGCGGAGCTGCGGAGCACCGGGGACGCATGGACGAGATCCTCTCCGGGGGGAGGGCGATGGGGGAGCTCCGAGCCTAGCAGGCGGCAGCCGGCAGGGGGCGCGGCGGGCCTCCGCATCCGGGGCCGGCGGGCAGCACGGCGTCGGAGAGCCGTCGCCCGCGGAGCCGCGGCGTTTCGGATTGAAACACCGCGCCGCACGGAACGCGGCGGGCAATGCCGGAGCGGCGCGCACGCCGGCACGCCACTTGCGTCGTCCCTGCCCGGCAGAGCCCATCCCCACGGAGTCCCGGTGGAACCCCCGAGCAGCCAACGCCCGCACGCCCGGCAGCCCGCGCAGGCCCGGACCACCCCGGCCGCGAGCCGGAGCTTCGAGCGCGCGACCCGGGACCCGGTCACGGCGCTTCCCGGCGCGGTGCTCTTCCGAGACCGCCTCGATCGCGCGCTGCGCGATGCGCAGCGCAGTGGCGAGGCCATCGCCCTCGTCCTCCTCGAGGTCCGGGAGGAGGACGGCACGCCGAGCCCGCCGGCACGCCTGGCCCTCCTCGCCGAGGGGCTCCGGACGTCCATCCGACGCGGGGATACGCTGGCGCGGCTGCCCGGCCCCCACTTCGGCGTCGTGCTCGTGGGGCTCGGCCGGAGCGCCGACGCGGTCGCGCTCGCCGGGCGCCTGGTGCGCCAGCTCGAACCCGGCGCCATCGCTGAAGCGGCGCCGAAGGTGCGCGCCGGGGTGGCAGCCCGCCGGGTCGGCCCGGGCCTCCCGCCGGTCGCCTCCTCCGAGCTCCTCGCCGAGGCGGCTGCCGCCCTCGAGGAATCCCGTCGCAGGCCGGACGGAGTCGCGGCGATCGGACCGCTCCCCACGGCCGCCGGCCCGCCGCGGCTCGACGCCTACCTGAGACGCGCGCTCCCGAGGCACCAGATCCGCGTCGTCTACCAGCCCGAGCTCTGCCTGCGCACGCGCCGCATCGCGGCCGTGGAGGCGCTGGTGCGGTGGACCCATCCCGTCCTCGGCGCCGTGGCACCCGAGCGATTCCTGCCCGTGGCCGAGCAGATCGGACTCCTCGCCGACCTCGGCCGAACGGCGCGGCGGCAGGCCCTGGGCCTTCGCCGGCGCCTCCGCAGCCTGGGACTCCCGACGCCTCGGGTGGCGCTGAACGCCAGCCCCGCGGAGCTCGCCCGAGCCTCCTTCGCCGACGAGCTCTTCGCGCTGGTGCGCGAGGCGGGGGAAGCACGGGGCCGGGTGGAGATCGAGGTCACGGAGGAGCGGCCGCTTCCCTCGGCCGCGGTGGGCACGCTCCTGCGGCTGCGGGAGGCCGGCGTGCGGATCCTCGTCGACGACTTCGGGCGCGGGCACGCAGGCCTCGCCACGCTGCGCAGGATCCCGGCCCACGGGATCAAGCTCGACCGCTCGCTGGTCCGGGGGCTCGGGGCCGATGGGCGCGGCCGTGCGCTCGGGACCGCGCTCGTGGCGGCGGCCCGCCGCCTCGGGCTCGAGGTGATCGCCGAAGGCGTCGAGACGGAGGCCGAGCGCCAGGCGCTGCGCTCGCTCGGCGTGGACCGCATCCAGGGCTACCTGGTTTCGCCCCCGCTCTCCGAGGCCGCGCTCCGGCGGAGGCTCGCGGCGGCCGCCGCGGGGCGGCCGCGGAGCGCGCCGCCGGGCCCGGCCTAGAGCGCGGCGGCCTGCAGCCACCTCCGCTCGAGCGCCTTGAAGATCGCCCGGATCTCCTCGGGCGGATCGATGTCCGGCCCGAGTCGCACCTGCGCGAAGTAGAGCCCGTAGCGGCCGCGGTCCCGGCTGCGGCGGACCACCACCGGAAGCTCTGCCACCGTCTCGAAGAGCCGCAGCCTGGCGTCGAGCTGCTCGCCCACCGCGAGCTCGGGATCCTCCGCGAGCTCGAACTGGATCCCCATGCCGGTCAGGCTGATGTCGAGCGGGTCGGGGCGGAGCTCGGTCCCGTCCGCCCTGCGCAGGACGAGCTCGAGGCCGCGCCGGCTCGGAATCGGCACCCGGAAGGAGAGGCGCCGGCCCGCGAGCAGGACCTGCTCGGGGATTCCCACCAGCAGCCGGTCGGAGGGAACCTCCGGGGAGCGCTCCCGCACCTCGAAGACACTGGCCAGAAAGACCCCGGCCCGGCTCTCGCAGGAGAAGGTCACGCAGAGGTGGGTGGCGGGGCCGATGGGAGCCGCCTGCTCGCCGGGGGCGAGCGCGAGAACCACCGCGTCGTCGAGGAGCTCCTGAAAGCGGGCCCTCCACACGCGGCCGGCCGCGGGGCCGAGGATGAGCGCTTCACGCTCCGCATCGCAGAGCTCCCACAGGAGCTGCTGCACGTCCTCCTCGAGCTCCCGTCCCGCCGACCCTCCGAGCCGGAAGGGCGAGCCATCGACGCGGCTCCGCCTGCGAGCTTCCACGCTCTCCTCCCTGCAGCCTCGGGCCACCCGTCCCCTCTCCATCGGCCGGGGGGGTCCGCAGGCGTAGCCCGGTCCTCCCGGGCTGCGGGGAAGCTGCACCGGAGGATCGGTC
>JALSIO010000203.1 GCA_026989995.1 Myxococcales bacterium | reverse complement strand
TTCGACCGCTCGGCCACCTCTCCGCCTCGGGCACAGGCTAGCGGGGTGGACGCAGTGCGTGACCTCCGCCCCGCCGCAGCCCGGAGACTCCCGGCCTCGTCGGCGGCCGGGCGGCTCCCGGGGCGGTGGCGCTCCTCCGCCCGACGGCCCTGCGGGGCGGGGGTGCGACCCCGGGGGCCGTATGCTTCCCTCTCGCCTCCATGATCGACCCCCGTGCCCTCCAGACGCGACGCGAGGAGATCGCGGAAAGCTGCCGACGGCGCGGGGTTTCCGTCGACCTCGATGCCCTGCTCGCGCTGCAGCAGCGCGTTTCGGAGCTGCAGACCCGGCTCGACCGCGCCAACCGGCGCCGCAAGGAGCACCAGGCCGCGGGGCGCCGTCCGCTTCCCGAAGCCGAGCGCCGCGCGCACGCCGAGGAGGGCCGCCGGCTCAAGGCCGAGGTCCAGGAGCTCGAGGCCGAGCTCTCCCGGATCCGCCGCGAGTTCGAGGAAAGGCTCCGGGCAGTCCCGAACTTCCTCCATCCCGAGGTGCCCGAAGGCGGAGAGGACGACTACCGGGTGATCCGCCAGGTGGGTGAGCCCCCCCGCTTCGATTTCGAGCCCCTCGACCACCTCGAGATCGGGCGCCGCCTCGATCTCTTCGACTTCGAAGGTGGTGCCCGGGTCGCGGGCCAGAAGTGGGTGTACCTGAAGAACGAGGCGGTGCTCCTCGAGCTCGCCCTGCAGCGCTTCGCCCTCGATCGGCTGATCCGGGACGGTTTCACCCCCCTGCTCACCCCGGACGTGGCGCGCCCCGAGATCGTCGAGGGCATCGGCTTCAACCCGCGCGGCGAGGAGACCCAGATCTACACCCTCGAAAACGCCAACCTCTGCCTGATCGGAACCGCGGAGATCACCCTCGGCGGGCTCTACGCCGACCACATCTTCGACGACGCCGACCTGCCGCTGCGCCTCGCCGGCGTGAGCCACTGCTTCCGGACCGAGGCCGGCGCCGCCGGCCGCGAGAGCAAGGGCCTCTACCGGGTGCACCAGTTCACCAAGGTGGAGATGTTCGCCTTCACCCGTCCTGACGAATCGGACCAGATGCACGAACAGCTGCTCGCCCTCGAGGAGTCCATCTTCCGCGACCTCGAGGTGCCCTACCGGGTGATCGACGTCGCCTCGGGCGACCTCGGCGCGCCGGCCTACCGGAAGTTCGACATCGAGGCCTGGATGCCGGGCCGCGGGGAGGCGGGGGACTGGGGCGAGGTCACCAGCACCTCCAATTGCACCGACTACCAGGCGCGCCGGCTCCGGATCCGCTACCGCCGCAAGGACGGGCGCGGAAACGAATGCGTCCACATGCTGAACGGAACCGCGGTCGCCATCTCGCGCACGCTGATCCCGCTGCTCGAAAACCACCAGTGCGCGGACGGCTCCGTCCGGATCCCCAAGGCGCTCGCGCCCTACGTCGGAGTCGATGTCATCGGGCCCCGCTGAAGCGCAGCCCGCTGCCGGCCGCCTGGTGCTCGGCACGGCCGGGCACATCGACCACGGAAAGACCGCCCTCGTCCGGGCGCTGACCGGCGTCGATACCGACCGCCTGCCCGAGGAGAAGGCGCGGGGCATCACCATCGACCTCGGCTTCGCCCCCCTCGATCTCCCGGGGATCGGCCGGGTCTCGGTGGTGGACGTGCCCGGGCACGAGGGCCTGGTGCGCACCATGGTCGCCGGCGCCACCGGGATCGACGTCCTGCTCCTCGTGATCGCCGCCGATGAGGGCGTGATGCCGCAGACCCGGGAGCACGTCGCGATCTGCGAGCTCCTCGGCGTTCGACACGGCGTGGTGGCCATCACCAAGGCCGACCTCGTGGACGAGGAGACGGTGGAGCTCGCCAGCCTCGAAGTGCGCGAACTGCTCGCCGGAGGTCCGCTCGCAGAGGCGCCGGTGATCCCGGTTTCCGCGCGCACCGGCCACGGCGTCGAGAGGCTCCGCGAGGCGCTCGCGGCCTGCCTCGAGCGCGCCGCGGCGCGCACACCGCGCAGCGGGCCCCCGCGCCTCTTCGTGGACCGCGTCTTCGCGGTGCGCGGCTTCGGCACCGTGGTGACCGGCACCCTCCAGGGATCGGCGCTGGCGGCGGGAGAACCGGTGGAACTGCTTCCGAGCGGCCGCACGGCGCGGGCTCGGAGCCTCCAGAGCCACGGGCAGCCGGCCGAACGCGTGGAGCCGGGCGCACGCTGCGCGGTGAACCTCCAGGGACTCGAGGTGGCCGAGGTCGCCCGGGGGGAGCTCGTGACCCGCCCCGGCGCGCTCCGCCCCGGAAGCCGTTTCGACGTCCGGCTGCGCTGGCTTCCGGGAGTGACACCCCTTCGGGACGCCACGTCCGTCATGCTCCTGGTCGGGACGGCCGAGCGGCTGGTGCGGGTGCTTCCCATCGGCGCGGGCGGGATCGCGCCCGGGGAGGAGGGCTTCGCGCGCATCCACCTGGCGCCCGGGGCAGCCCCCCTGGCCCTGCTTCCCCGTGACCGCTTCGTGCTCCGGGGCTTCGCCCGGACCGACGCCGCCGGCTACACCCTGGCGGGGGGCGAGATCCTGGACATCGCGCCGCCCCGCCGGCGGCGCAGCGACCCGGCGCTGCGCGCCGACCTCGAGCGCCTGGCCGCCGGCGACCTCCGGGACGGCCTGCGGGTCCGGATCGGCCGGGCCGGCCTCGCGGGAACCCTCGAAGACGACCTCCGGCGCGAGGTGGGTCTCGGGCGCGCCGAGGTCGGGCAGGAGCTCGAAGCCCTCGTCGAAGAGGGCAGTGCGGTCTTCGTGGGAGGTGGGCGCCTCCTCGGCCGCGCCGCGGTGGAGGAGCTCGAGGGGCGCCTTCTCGGCGCGCTTCGAGCCTACCACGAGGCCGAACCCCTGCGGCCGGGGATGCCCGTCGCCGAGCTCCGCGGGCGCCTTCCGGAGAACGTGGACCGGGCCACCGCCGAGGCGGTGGTGGCGCGTCTCGCCGCCGCGGGAAGGCTGCGCACCGCCCGCGACGAGGTCGCCCTTCCCGAACACCGCCCCACCCTCACCCCCGAGCAGATGCGCGCCGCGGAGCTCATCGCCAAGCGCGCGGGCGAGTCGGGGCTCACGCCGCCCACCTTCCGGGAATGGCAGGCCGAGACGGGCCTCCCGGAGGCCGCCCTGCGCGACCTCCTCGCACACCTCGAGCGGGAGGGTCGCCTTGTCCGCGCGCCCGGCGACCTCTGGTTCGACGCAGCGGCGGTGGCCGATCTCGAGCGCCGGGTGGTGGCCCACCTGCGCGAGCACGGGAGCCTCGACACGGCCGGCTACAAGGCGCTGATCGGGGCCACCCGGCGCCATGTGGTTCCGCTGATGGAGCTCCTCGACGCCCGCCGGGTCACCTTCCGCCGCGGCGACGTCCGCGTTCTCGGGCGCCGCTGAGCCCCTCCCGGCTGCCACCCCCGCCCCGCCAGGCGGAGCCTTTCAGAGCTCCCGGAGGTAGAGGATCAGACTCCAGATCTCGTCTTCCCCGAGCGCGTCCCGGAAGGGAGGCATCGCGCTCCCGACGGCTGCGCCACCTTCGGAGAGCGTCCAGAAGAGGTAGGCGTCGCTCGCCATCGGCATCTTCGCAGACCGGGCGATGTCGGTCGGCCGCGGGTCGAGCCCTTCGGCAGCCGGTCCGTCCCCCCGACCGGAGGCGCCGTGACACACCTGGCAGTACTTCTCGTAGAGCACGCGCCCCTTCCGCAACACCTCGGGCGTGGGCCGGAGCGGGTTCTTCCGCCCGCGATAGGGCGCGGGAAGCCCTCGGCGCATCACGATGTGGTGGCGGACCCGGGACATGGGCATCCGGCCCCGGCCCACCATGTCCCTCATCGGGCCCGCGCACCCGTTCCCGCGATCCGCCGGCGCCCCACAGGGACCGCCGATCGCCGCCCCGAGCAGGAGGAGTCCCAGCGATGCGCTCCCGTGGAGCCTCATCTCCATCTCTCCCCCGGATCCGATGCAGCCACGCGACCCGACCTGTCGCGCTCCGGCGCTTCCACCCGCAGCGAACGGACTCCCAGACCTCTCCGGTAGCAGAAGCCGGGCAACCCCGCTCCCCCACCCGCGCCCGCCGCGACCGGCGGAAGCGATCCGGGCAGCTCGGGATGCGGGGCGCTCACACCGCCCGTTCACCTCGCTCACCGGTCGCAATGCGCACGGCGTCCCCGAGCTCGGCGACATAGACCTTGCCGTCCCCGGCGAGCCCGGTGCGGGCCGTGGCCACGATCGCCTCCACCACCCGTTCCACGATCGCCTCCGCGCACGCCACCTCGAGTCGCACCTGCGGTCGGAGCAGCTCGAGCT
>JALSIO010000202.1 GCA_026989995.1 Myxococcales bacterium | reverse complement strand
CCCCCGACCTTGAAGGCCCCGCCCGAGACCGCCCCGCCCGCGAGCACGAGGGCGATGGTCGGGTCCTTGACCGGCCCGCGACCCTCGCTCTTCCGGATCAGCGTCAGTCCCAAAAGGAATCCCCCCCGAAGAAGGCCTCGGCCCGCGCGTGGCCTCCGGGACGCGGGGGGAACGCCCGAGGGCGACACGACCCTCGGTCCGACGAGGCCTTGCGCCGCACCGCGTTAGGCTAGCCGCGACGCCATCGCCCGTCGATCGGCATCGAAGCGCCAGGCGCGTGGAGCCGCATCGAAGCAGCCGCCCCGGCATAAAAGGCGTCGAGACCGGGGGAAAAGCCCAGTGCCGCGCAAGTCGGCCCGCTGACCCGCCGATGGGACCCCGGGGGTGAAGGACGCTCCGCCCGCCGCATGGAAATGCTGCGCCGCGTTGCTCCCCGTTTGTAGGGGCGGGCCCCGGGCCAGGCCGTGGGCCGTGTGTTATGAAGGGCGAGAGGCAAGGCATGATGCAACGCCGCCGCCACGCCAGCGCTTCCCGCGTTCTCGCTGTCGCCCTCCCGCTCCTGGTGCTCGTCCTTCCCCTGCACCTCGGCTGCGCGAGCCGCTCCGGTCCGACGTCGCCCGCACCGGACCCGGCCTCCGCACCCGCACCCGGCCGATCCTCCGGCGGCTCGGGGATCGGCGCCGGCCAGCGGGTGGCGCGGGCGCTCGAGGGAGCGCTCATGGGTGCCGTGATCGGGGGCCAGGCGGGCCCCATCGGCGCGGCCGTCGGAGCCGTCGGGCTGCTCGTCTACGGCGCGGTCACCGGTGACGTGCCCTTCTCCTCGGCCGGACCGGTAGGCAGCCGCGGGGCCGAGGCCGAGCGCGAGGCCCGGATCGAGGCGCAGATCGAGGAAGAGATGATCCGGCAGGCCAGCCTCGAGTCGGAGATCGAGGAGGAGCTGCGGCGCCAGGAGGAGCTGCTCGCGAGCCTCGACCGGGACGCCCCGGCCGAGGACGCGGCGGCCGCGGATCCGCCCCCCCCCACCGCCGATGAGGTGGCCGAGGCGGCCGATCCGCGCGCCGCACCGCTCGCGCCGCGAGACCGCGACCTGCCCCCCTCCATCTTCGAGGAGGAGACGATGGAGGTGCCCCGGGGCAGATGGGGCAATGCCCGCGAGCTCCGGGTCGTCAAGCGAAGCCTCGACGCCGACGGCGACGGGGCACCGGAGCAGATCCGCTACATCGAAGCCTCCACCGGCGAGATGATCCGCAAGGAGATGGACCGCGACTACGACGGGACACTCGACGCATGGCACCACTACCTCGCCGGGGAGCTGAGGCGTCGCGAGCTCGACGAGAATGGCGATGGCCGGCCCGACGTCTTCGAGGAGTACCACGGCGGCCGCATGGTGCGCCGCGAGGTGGACCGGGACCAGGACGGGGTGATCGACGCCTTCTACCTCTACGAGGGCCCCGACCTCGTGGAGGAGCGGCACGACGCGGATGACGACGGGCGCGTGGACCTCCGCGTGATCTACCGGAACCGCCACCGGATGAGCGCCGAGGAGGACCGCGACCGGGACGGCCGCATGGATTCCTGGACCACCTTCGCCCTCGACGGCGACCGCGAGGTGATCCGCCGGATCGAGAAGGACACCACCGGCGACGGCCGGGCCGACACCTTCGAGACCTATGAGCAGCAGGGGGGCCGCACCGTCCTCGCCCGACGGGAGGAGGACAAGAACGGAGACGGCGTGGTCGACATCACGTCGATCTACGAGAACGGCAAGCTGGTGCGGCGGGAGCTCGCCGACCCGGCCCTGCTGCCCCTCTGAAAAGCCGCCCTACTCCACCGCCTCGATCTCGAGCTCCTTGCGTTGCCGCTCCCGCTTGCGGAAGGCGTCGATGCGCTTGCGCTCGAGCAGGAGCTGCAGCTCCCGATTGCGCTTCCGGATCCGTTCGAGCTCGAGGGCGAGCTCGCGGTCGCTGAGCCCGGAGAGCTCGAAGGAGACCTCCGTTTCGAGCGATCCCCGGCTTCCGTCCGAGGCGAGCGCCGTGATCCTGATGCGGTTGCGTCCCTCCACCACGGGCACGAAGCCGGTGAAGGTGCCGTCGGGCGCAAGCCGCACATCCGTGGAGAAGTCACCGGTGGTCAGGTTGGTCAGCACCACGTCCTCGACGTTCGCGAAGGAGACACCGCCGAGCACCGCGATGATGTCCCCGGGGCTCTGCACCGGCGTGTAGACTCCGCGGGTGACCCGGGCCATTTCGGTGGCGGCCACCGGCTGGCGAAGGGCATTGGCGCCGATGCCGTAGGTGTTGATGGTGATTCCGGCCTGGTGGGCGAGGCGCGCGGCGTTGATGGCGGCGTCGATGTCGCCCGGATCGGAGACGAGCCCCTTGCCGATGGGGAAGGTGGGAACGCCGTCGGTGAGGAAGAGCACCACCTTCCGGGCATCCGGCCGGGGCGAGCTTTTCGCACCCGAGAGCCCGGCGAGCTCCGTGATGGCGAGGCGGATTCCGGCGGCGAAGTTCGTGGCGCCGCGCGGACCGCGGGCGAGCACGCCCAGAAGCGCGCGCCGCACGGCCTCGTAGTCCGCGGTGAGCGGCTGGTGCAGCCACGCATCCTGCTGGTCGAACCGCGCGCGCTCGTTGGTCTTGGGGTTGACCTCGCCGGCGAAGCTCAGCACGCCCACCCGGACCCGGCGCGGGTCGAGCCCCTCGAGCAGGGAGAGTGCCGCCTGGACCTCCGCAGCGAGAATGGAGTCCCCGGGGTCGGTGTTGGTCACCTCCGGCGGGTAGGTGCCCGGCGGCAGAAGCTCCTGCCGGGGGTCGATGCCGATCACCCCATCTCCGTCCACGTCGATCCCGCTCGCATCGCGGGTGGACCCGGAGGCGTCGATGGCGATCATCACGTCGAAGGCGCGGGTGCCTTCGCCCTCCGCCACCGCCGCACCGCGGATGGGCGCCATGTGGACCCGATTGCGCACCACCTCGCCGGGCCGCGGGGTCTCGAGCTCGATGTGCACGGGCTCGGGCGCCGGGTCCCCTCCCGCGGGAAGGGCCACGAGGGCCGCGACGGCCGGGAGGAGCAGCGCCGAGGAGAACCGAAGCCTGTGGAGGAGCGGCAACACGACCCTTTCCGAGACTTCCGGGCACCCTGGCTGGCTCCCGCGCCGACCGGCACCCCGAGGGGCGACGCGGACCCGGCGGGGCAGACGCCCGGGCCCGGGTGGCTCGGGAGTATACGGACGCGGGCGCGGGCGCGACGCCGCACTCCCGCCGGATACGTCGCACGGCGGGCTCCCTGCGTGACACATCCGACCGGGCGCGGCCACTCTAGGGGTACGGCCCCTTCCTGGCGGGGCTTCTCACGTGCGGAGGGCAGGGCCCGGCGGGGTCCTGCCCTCCCCCCCTTCTACTCCACCCCGTCCCCGGTCCCGGCGGGAGCGTCGCGTGCTCGCCTGCACCCGGAGCGCCTCGCTCAGCGGGGTGGAGGGCGTCCCCGTCGAAGTCGAGGTGCGGATCAGCTCCCACCTCCCGCGCATGGACCTCGTCGGCCTCCCGGAGGCCTCCGTGCGGGAGAGCAGCGCGCGGGTCCGGGGCGCGATCGCCGCCTGCGACCTGCCCTTCCCCGGGCGCCGGATCACCGTGAACCTCGCGCCCGCCTGCCACCGGAAGACCGGTTCCGCCCTCGACCTCGCCATTGCCGTCGGAATCCTCGCCGCCGCGGAGGCGCTGCCGGGCGGGGTGCTCCCCGGCCTCGGGCTGCTCGGCGAGCTCTCCCTCGACGGCCGACTGCGACCGGTGCGGGGATGCCTGGCGCTCTGCCTGGCCCTGCGGGACGCCGGGGTCCGGGATGTGGTGGTACCCGAGGCGAGCCTCTTCGAGGCCGGGATCGCCCCCGGGGTGCGCCTGCTTCCGGCCGGGAACCTGGCGTCGGTCGTGGCACACCTGCGGGGCGAGTGCCGCCTCGATGCCCATCCTGCCACACGCCCCCCCACGGCGCTGCCCGAGGACCTCGGCGATCTCCGGGACGTGCGGGGCCAGGAGGGCGCCCGCCGCGCGCTGGTGGTGGCGGCTGCCGGGGGGCACGCCATCCGGCTGGTGGGCCCGCCGGGAACCGGGAAGAGCATGCTCGCGCGCCGCCTGCCCGGGCTGCTGCCCGAACTCGAGCCGGAGGAAGCCCTCGAGGTCGCGCGGATCCACGGCGCCGCGGGGCTGCTGCCGCCGGCGCCCGCGCCCCTCACGCGCCCGTTTCGGACCCCCCACCACACCGCGAGCCCGGCCGGTCTCCTGGGCGGTGGGCGTCCTCCCCGGCCGGGGGAGGTCTCCCTCGCCCACCGGGG
>JALSIO010000201.1 GCA_026989995.1 Myxococcales bacterium | reverse complement strand
CCCGCTCCGCCGCGGCCCCCGGATCGAGGATGATCTCGCCCACCGCGACTTCACCCTGAACGCGCTCGCCCTCGAGCTCCCGGGCGGCCGGGTCGTCGACCCGGCCGGCGGCCTGCGCGACCTGCGCGAGGGCCGGCTGCGCGCCGTGGGCTCCGCGCGGGAGCGGTTTCGGGAGGACCCCGTCCGGGCGCTTCGGGCTGCCCGATTCGTGGCAACCCTGGGAGTCGAGCCGGACGCGGAGCTGGTGCAGGCCATGGGAGAGGCCGGAGGCGGGCTCCGGGACGTGGCCCCGGAGCGGATCCGGGGCGAGCTGGCGCGACTCCTCTGCGGGCCGTCTGCCTCCCGCGGCGTGGAGCTGCTCCACCGCACGGGGGTGGCCCCGGTGATCGCGCCTGGGGCCCGCAAAGAGGCCGCAGCCCGCATGGATTCCCTTCCCCGCGATCTCGCGCTGCGCCTCGCCGCCTGGCTCGGCCGGGAGGCCGCGCCTGCCGTGCTGCGACGCCTCCGCCTCCCGCGCGCCGTGGTCCGCCGCGTCGAGCGCATCCTCGGGGTGTCCCTTCCCCGGCGGGTCCGGGAACCCGACCGCCTCCTGCGGCGCCTCGTCAGCCGCCACGGGGAGGAGGCGGTGACCGGTGCCCTGCTGCTGCGGGCGGCCGGGCTCGACCCCACCGGAGCGGCCGTCGACCCCGAGGCCCGGGCCGAGGCCCGCCGCCTCCTCGAGCGGCTCCTCCTCCTGCGGGCTGCCGGCACGCTGCACCTCGGCCGCGACCAGCTCGCGCTCTCCGGCCGGGAGGTGATGGAAGTCCTCGGGATCCCCCCCGGTCCCGCGGTCGGCCGGGCACTCGACCACCTCCTCGCGGTCGTCCTCGCCGACCCGGCCCGGAATCGACCCGACACCCTGCGGGAGGAGCTTCGGCGCTGGTGGCGAAACCAGGACGAGGCGCCGATCATCGAAGGGGCATGACGAGGAACACCCGGAGCGACCCGGCTTCCCACCGCCAGGCGTCCCCCCGAGCCGGGCTCCGGCTCGCCGCCCTCGTGGCGGGCGCCCTGGCCTCCGCCTGTGCGAGCGCGCCGGAGCTCGACCCCGCGCTCTCCTACCGCCTGGCGGGCAGCGGAGACCACTGGGACGTCGTCGGTGAGGACCGGGTCTTCGAGGACGTCTCGGCGCGGTACCCCGAGTTCTTCGCCATCGTCCTCGATCCGACCCGCAACCACGACATCAACCTGCGACGGCTGCGCGACGACCTCGAGCACCAGCCGGCGGACCGGCGCAACTACGACGCGCTGAACGCGCTCGCCATCGGATTCTTCGAGCTGAACTACCGGGCGGAAAGCGGACGCGGCAGTTTCGGCTATCTCCGGACCTCCTACCGCGCCACCCACATCCTCGCCGTGCCCTGGCGTGCGTATGGAGAGGTGGCGGAGCCGGAGCTCCGGGAGGCCATCCTGGACTTCTTCGAGGACGTGGCCAGCGGGGAGAAGCTCGGCACGGCGCGCACCGCCGGGCGCCTCATCCGGATCGTGGAGTCGCTCGAGCGCAAGGAGTCGGATGCCCGGCGAGCCGCGCGCATCCGCGACCTCGGCGCGCGGCTCCGGGCGGTGGCGGCGGCCGAGGGCGGCGAGCTGCCCCCGGAGCCCTGAGGACGGCCCGGAGCCGCGTGCCGGGGCTCAGGCGGCCTCCTCCTCCATCTCCGGCCGGTACTTCCCGCGGCGGGCGAGGCTGTTCATCCGCGCCCGGTGGGAGTAGGCCCGCTGCGCGGCGGGCACGTTCTCCGGCCGGCCGGCCCAGGCCCGCAGCGCGGGGGCCTGCAGCGCCCGGCCGTAGGAGAAGGAGATCTCCCACGGGTGGCTGCCCATGGCGTTCATCGCGTTCAGGTTCAGGGTGGCCTGCACGTCGGACTGTCCCCCCGAGAGGAAGAGCACCCCCGGCACGGCCGCCGGCACCACGTGGCGGAAGCAGCGGATGGTCGCCTCCGCCACCTCTTCGGGCGTGGCCTGGCGCGGGCAGTCCTTGCCGGGAAGGACCATGTTGGGCTTGAGGAGCATGCCCTCGTACTCCACGCGCTGGTCGGCGAGGTCGGCGAAGACGCGGCGGAGGACCGCGAAGGTCACCTCGTAGCAGCGCTCGATGGTGTGATCGCCGTCCATCAGCACCTCGGGCTCGACGATGGGTACGAGCCCCTGCTCCTGGCACAGGGCCGCATAGCGCGCAAGGGCGTGGGCATTGGTCTCGATGCACGTCTCGCTGGGGATTCCGTCGCCGATGGCGATCACCGCCCGCCACTTCGCGAAGCGCGCGCCGAGCCCCCGGTATTCCTCGAGTCGCTCGCGCAGTCCGTCGAGCCCCTCGGTCACCTTCTCGCCCGGACAGAGCGCGAGCGCCTTGGCGCCCTTGTCGACCTTGATGCCCGGGATGATGCCCTGCTGCTCGAGAAGCTTGGGAAAGGGCGTCCCGTCGCCCGCGGACTGGCGGATGGTCTCGTCGAAGAGGATCACCCCGCTCACGAACTCGGAGACGCCCTTCGTGGTGAACAGCATCTCGCGGTAGGCGCGGCGCGTCTCCTCGGTGGACTCGACCCCGATGGTGTCGAAGCGCTTCTTGATGGTCGGGAAGCTCTCGTCGGCGGCGAGGATGCCCTTGCCTTCTGCCACGATCGCGCGTGCGGTCTTCCGGAGCTCGTCGAGGTTCACGGTTGGTCCTCCTCCCGAGGAAGGCGGCCCGGGACGCCGGGCTCGCCACGCCGCGGAGTCTGCCGAATCGCCCCCCCCGCTGCCATCGACTGCGCGCCGCCGGAAGGGAGCGCCGCCGGCTGCGGCGGCCGGCCCCCGGGGCGCGCTCCCTACTTCGTCTCCGCGGTGTAGACCCCGTCCCAGTCGGGTCCGGGCGGATCCTCCTCGAGCCGGTCGATGCGCCCGAGGTAGAGGTCGTAGAGAGGCGCGAGCTGCGGGTCGGCCTGGCGACAGGCCTGCGCGAGCAGGCGCGCCTCGCCGAAGCGGCGGCCGCGGTAGGCACTCCGCATCGCGTCGTGGGCCCGGGCGAGCTCGCGAAAGCCCGGGTCGGCGGCCCGGCGGGCATCGCCGAGCAGTGCGTGGATGCGGACCGGTCGGAGCTTGCCCCGAACCCGGATCCAGTCGAGCTCGAGGGTCGCCATCTCGGGAACCGCGGCCCGGGTGCGGTCCCCGATCACGACCGGCACGCCGTAGGTCTTGGACTGCCCCTCGAGCCGGGAGGCGAGATTCACCTCGTCTCCCACCACCGAGTAGTCGAAGCGCTGCTCCGAGCCGAGGTTGCCCACACAGCAGAAGCCGGTGTTGATGCCGATGCCGATCTTCAGCGGCTCCACCAGGGCTCCCGGAAGGATCTGCGGCAGCCCGCGATTGACCTCCTCGAGCGCGTCCAGCATGCCGAGCGCCGCGTGGCAGGCGTGCCTCGCGTGCTCCGGGTCGGGGAGCGGCGCATTCCAGAAGGCCATCACGCAGTCCCCCATGTACTTGTCGATGGTCCCTCGGTGGGCGAAGACCACCCGGGTCATGGGGGTGAGAAAATGGTTGATGAGCCGCGTCAGATCCTCGGGATCGAGCGACTCGGAGACCCGGGTGAAGTCGCGCACGTCGCAGAACAGCCAGCTCATCTCCCGGGTCTCTCCCCCGAGGACCAGCCGCTCGGGGTGCACGGCGAGCTCGGCCACCAGCGGCTCGGGGAGGTAGCGTCCGAAGGCACCGCGCAGCCGGCGGCGCTGCACCTCGCTGCCCACGAATCCCGCCACCACGTGCGCAAAGGTCAGCAGGGCTCCGGCAAGGCCCGGAAGCACCGGATCGAGCAGCAGTCCGCGGGAGACGAAGAGCTGCCAGGAAGCGGCTCCGGCGAGCCCGGCGGCACCCGCCGCCACCCCCGCGGCGACAGCCGCGCCGGCCACCCGCAGCAGCGCCAGGAGCCCGAGGCCGAGCAGCGCCGACACCACCAGCTCGGCCCCCGGCGCCCAGTCCGGCCGCACCAGGAAGCGCCCCAGGAGGATCTGCTCGAGGGCCCCCGCGTGGACCTCCACACCGGAGGCCACCGGGTCCAGCACGGTGGCCCGGGTGTCCTCGAGCCCCGCCGCGCTCGCGCCCACCAGCACCAGGGCATCCCGGAAGCCCGCGGGAGGGTGCTCTCCCCGAAGCAGCCGCCAGGCCGGCCACGCCCGCCCGGGTGCCCGGGCCGCCGGGTGGAGCCACAGCCGCCCCCGGGCGTCGGTGGGGATCTCGGGCCCGCGCCCCACCCGCACGGAGGTCAGCGCCGCCCCCACGCCGCCCGGTCCGGCCTCCGTCCGAAGCAGGTAGGTCGTCTCGCCGAGGGCGACCCGCAACGCCTCGAGGACCAGGGTC
>JALSIO010000200.1 GCA_026989995.1 Myxococcales bacterium | reverse complement strand
TGCATCGTCCGCGCCCCGGACGGCCGCCTCCACGCCACCAAGGTCCTCTCCTCCGACCGCGCTCCGGTCGAGGGCATCCTGCGGCTCCTCGAGCGGATCGGGCAGGGCGCCCCGGGCGGCGCCGTGCCACCGGTCTCGGTCCGGATGGGAACCACCGTGGCCACCAACGCCCTCCTCGAGCGGAGGGGGATGCCGACGGTGCTCGTGACGAGCCGCGGGCTCGGCGACGTCTTCCGGATCGGAACCCAGGCCCGGCCGGAGCTCTTCGAGCTCTGCATCCGACGCCCGCCAGCGCTCCACCGGAGCACCGTCGAGGTGGATGCGCGGGTCGGCGCCCGGGGCGAGCGCGTGGGGATGCTCGATCCGGCTGCGGTCCGGCGGGTGCTCGCGGCCGGGCGGGAGCCGGGGCGCGTCTCGGTGGCCGTGGTGCTCCCCCACGCCTACCGGTTTCCGGACGACGAGGAGCGGATCGCCTCCCTCGCCCGCGAGCTCGGCTTCGCCTACGTGGTGCGGTCGTCGGAGATCGCCGCGGAGCAGGGCCTTCTCGCCCGTGGCGAGACGGCGCTGGCCGACGCCTATCTGACGCCGCTCCTGCGCGGGCACGTGAAGGCACTCGAGCGCGAGCTTCCCGGCTCGCGCATCCGGTGCATGCAGTCGTCGGGGGGACTCACGGACGCCTCCCGCTTCCGGGGTCCCTACGCCCTGCTCTCCGGCCCCGCGGGCGGCGTGGTGGGGGCGGCCGCGGTCGCCACGGCCGCCGGCCACCGGAACGCCATCGGCTTCGACATGGGCGGCACCTCCACCGACGTCTCCCTGATCCGCGAGGGGGAGGTCGAGCGCGCCTTCGAGGTCGAGGTCGGGGGCGTGCGGGTGAAGGTGCCCATGCTCCGGATCCACACGGTCGCCGCGGGGGGCGGTTCCCTGTGCCGCTTCGACGGCTTCCGACTCACGGTGGGACCGGAGAGCGCCGGCGCGGATCCCGGGCCGCTGTGCTACGGCCGGGCCCGCGCGGAGGGCGCCCGGGGCCTCACCCTCACCGACGTGAACCTCCATCTCGGCCGCATCACCGGCGACTTCTTCCCGTTTCCGCTCCGGGCCGAGCCGGTGGAGGAGGCGCTCGCGGCCCTCGAGGAGGAGCTCGCCGCCGCCGGGCACCGGCGCAGCCGCGACGAGATCGCCGCCGGCTTCGTGGAGATCGCCAACGCCCACATGGCCCAGGCCATTGCGACGGTCTCGGTGGGCCGGGGCGTGGATCCGCGCGATCACGTCCTGGTGGGCTTCGGCGGCGCCGCGGGCCAGCACGTCTGCGACGTGGCGCGCCGCCTGGGCATCCGCACCATCCTGATGCACCCGCTCGCCGGCGTCCTCTCGGCGCTCGGCATCGGGTTGGCCGAGATCCAGGCGGACCGACAGCGCGACGGCGGCCGGCTGCTGCTTCCGGCGGACGGCCAGCCCCTGCACCCGGATCACCGCAAGGCCTTCCGCGAGCTCGAGCGCGAGGTGCGGGAGGCGCTGCGGGCCGAGGGGGTACCCGAGCCCGCAGGGCGCATCGAGCGCTGGCTCGACCTCCGCTACCGGGGAACCGACACCGCGATCCCGGTGCGGGAGCCCGCGGACGGGCGCTACCGCGCGGCCTTCGACGAGGCCCACCGCGCGCGCTTCGGATACCTGCGCCCCGGGGGCGAGGTGGAGGTGACCGCGCTCCGGGTGCGGGGCCGCGGGCGAGAGGGCCGGGTGCCCCCGCTCGCAGAAGCCGTCCTCGACCCCGGACCGGAAATCCCCCCGCGGCGGGAGCGGATCCACTTCCCGGGCGCCGGGCGCCTCGAGGCGCCGGTGGTCTCCCGCGCTTCGCTCACACCGGGCGACGAGCTGGCCGGTCCGGCGCTGGTCCTCGACCCGAACGGAGCGCTCCTGGTCGAACCCGGGTTTCGGGCCCGGGTGCGCCGGGGAGGGGTGGTCGAGCTCCGAGACGAGTCCCCGGCGCGCGCGCTCCCGCCGGCGGATCCTGGTCGGGCGGATCCGGTGCGCCTCGAGGTATTCGGCAGCCGGTTCATGGGCATCGCGGAGCAGATGGGGGAGGTGCTCCGGAACACCGCCTTTTCGACCAACATCGTCGACCGCCTCGACTACTCCTGCGCCGTCTTCGACGGGGAGGGGGGCCTCGTGGCCAACGCGCCCCACATCCCGGTGCACCTCGGCGCCATGGGAGACACGGTGCGGGCCGTGATGAAGCGCTTCCCGGATCTCGCCCCGGGGGATGCGGTGGTGACCAACGACCCCTATGAGGGCGGATCCCACCTCCCGGACGTGACCGTGGTCAGTCCCGTGTTTCGCGGTGGATCACGGCCCCGCTTCTTCGTCGCGAGTCGGGGCCACCACGCCGACATCGGGGGGCGGAGTCCGGGTTCGATGCCGCCGGATTCCACCCACCTGGCCGAAGAGGGGGTGGTGCTCGAGGCCTTCCGCGTGGTGCGCAGCGGGGAGTTCCTGGAGGACGATCTCCTGCGGAGGCTCGGCGCGGGACCCTGGCCCGCGAGGCGGCCCCGGGACAACCGAGCGGACCTCGAGGCGATGCTCGCCGCCAACCGCACCGGGGAGAAGCTGCTCCAGGAACTGGTGGATGAGGTGGGCCCCGCCGCGGTGGAGGCCAGCATGGCCCAGCTCCAGGACGCCGCCGCGGGGAAGGTCGCTCGCGAGATCGCCCGGCTGCCGGACGGCGAGCATCGCTTCCGCGACCGGCTCGACGACGGCACGCCGCTCGAGGTCACCCTGCGCATCGCGGGCGGGTCGATGGAGATCGACTTCGGCGGCACGGGGCCTGCCTCCGCGGGGAACCTGAACGCGCCCCCGGCGGTGGTGCGGGCGGCGGTGCTCTACGTGCTGCGCTGTCTGGTGGCGGAGCGGATCCCGCTCAACGGCGGCTGTCTGCGACCCGTCGTCCTGCGGATCCCGCCGGGTTCGATCCTCGATCCTCCCCGCGGTGCGGCCGTGGCCGGGGGCAACGTGGAGACATCCCAGCGTGTGGTCGACGTGCTGCTCGGTGCCCTCGGGCTCGCCGCTGCGAGCCAGGGGACGATGAACAACGTCACCTTCGGCGACGGCAGCTTCGGCTACTACGAGACCCTCGGCGGCGGGGCGGGGGCCATGCGCGGCTGCCCCGGGGCCTCGGGCGTCCACACCCACATGACCAACACCCGCTGCACCGACCTCGAGGTCCTCGAGTCGCGCCACCCCGTGCGGCTGCTGGAATTCCGCCTCCGGGCCGGCTCCGGGGGGGCGGGATGCTGGCCCGGAGGCGACGGGCTGCTGCGGCGATACGAGTTTCTCGCCCCCCTCGAAGTCGGGCTGCTCGCCGAGCGGCGGCTCACCGCGCCTTTCGGCCTCGCCGGCGGCGGTCCCGGCCAGCCGGGCCGGCACCGGCTGCGCCGGGCCGACGGCCGGGAGGAGGTGCTTCCGGGGCGGGCGCGCGTCGAGGTGTGGCCGGGAGACGTGCTCACCGTCGAAACGCCCGGCGGAGGCGGCTTCGGCCCGCCGGCGGAGGCCGCGGACGCGCCCGGGGGGCTTGCGAGCGGCCGACCAGAGGCTACAAAGCGTCCGGGCGCGTAGCTCAACTGGCAGAGCAAGGGACTCTTAATCCCTAGGTTCAGGGTTCGACTCCCTGCGCGCTCACCACCTTCTCCTCCGCGGCTCCGGCGCCTCGCGACCGGCCGGGTGTTGCCCGGCTTCCCACCCGGGCCTAGCCTGCGGCGAGTGCTGCCCGGCCGGACCGCCGCTCGCGGCGCCCGGGCCTGCACGCGACCGCCGGGGTGGCGGAACGGGTAGACGCAGTGGCCTTAGGAGCCACCGCCCGACAGGGCGTGCAGGTTCGAGTCCTGTCCCCGGCACCACGGAGCCGCTCCGCGGCGGCCCGATCCCGACGAGGTCCCGATGACATCCCGCACCGAGACCGACGCGCCGCCCATCCGGGTGGAGTCCAGCCGGCAGAGCCCGGTGCGCCACGAGCTCGAGGTGGAGGTCTCCGCCGAGCGCGTGGACCGGCTGTTCGACGAGGCCTACCGGGCGCTGGGCCGGCGGGCGCGGGTCCGCGGCTTCCGGCCGGGGCGCGCTCCGCGGCGCGTGCTCGAACGGCTCTACGGGCCCACGGTGGCCGAGGACGTGGAGCGCGAGCTGCTCCAGGAGAGCCTGCCCGAGGCACTCCGGGAGGCGGGTCTCGAGCCCGTGGCGGAACCGGCGGTCGACGCGGAGCGACCGGCGCCCGGTGCGGCCTTCCGCTACCGGGCCCTCGTCGAGACCCGGCCGGAGATTCCGCGGGTGGAGTGGGAGGGCCTGTCGGGCCAGCGGCCCGTCTTCCAGGTGGACGAGGCCCGCGTGGATCGCGAGCTCGAGGGGCTTCGGGA
>JALSIO010000199.1 GCA_026989995.1 Myxococcales bacterium | reverse complement strand
GCGCGGAAGGCAGCGCCCCGACGGCGATTCCGCGGCGGGCGAGCTCGCGGGCCCGGGGCTCGGCCCGCCGGTCCCGCCACCCGATCACCGGAGACAGCGGCCGGCCCGTCACCGCATCCCACGCCACCGCCGAGGCGCGCTTCGTGGCGATCCCGAGGCCGGTCACGTCCTTCGGCCGGACGCCGGCCGAGCGGAGCGCAGCGCGCAGCACGGAGACGCTCTGCTCGAACAGCTCCGCCGGGTCCTGCTCGACCTGTCCGGGCCCCGGATGTCGGGTGGGGAGGACCTCCCGCGCCCGGCCGAGGACCCGGCCGCACGGACCGGCCACGAGCGCCCGCACCGACGTCGTGCCCACGTCGAGCCCGAGGGTCGCGGCCACCGGCTCAATCCGGAATCAGCACGCCGGGGTTCATGATGCCCCGAGGATCGAGAGCCCGCTTGAGCCCCCGGAGGAGGGCCACCCCCTCCGGTCCGAGCTCCCGGGCGAGCGCCTCGCGCCGCACCCGGCCGATGCCGTGGTGGTGCGACACGGTGCCCCCCACCGCGAGTGTCTCGGTCAGGGTGCGCTCCCAGCAGGTCCGATAGAGCCCCGGCATCTCCGCCGGATCCTCCGGCCGTGCCGCGAAGGTGAAGTAGAGGCTGGTCCCGCTCCGGTAGGAATGACTCGAGTGCGCGCTGGCCACGAGCAGCCCCGGCACCGGGGCGAGGGCGTCGAGCACCCGGCGGTAGAGCTCGCCCACACGGCTCCAGGCACAGGCCACCTCGATGGTATCGAGGATGATCCGCCGCTCGAGGAAGCCCCGGAAGCCCGGCACCCGATTGCGGTGTTCGAGCCAGTGCTCGACCGCGGCCGGGTCGGCCGCGACGCCCCCCACCGCACCCACCTGCCGGAGGGCGACCTCGGCTGCGGCGCGGGTCGGCGCCTCGGGCCCCTTGTGCAGCAGGATCAGCATCGCCCGACCCTCGGGACACCAGCTCGCGAAATGCCTCGCCGACTCCGGCGGATCGTAGAGGCGCACCACCGGCGGGTGGATCCCCACCTGCAGCAGCTCCCGGATGGCGGGAAGGCCTGCCGGCAGGCTCTCGAAGTGGAAGGCCTGGGGAAGCCGCAGCTCCGGCAGCCGCCGCAGCGAGAGCTCCACCTCCGTCACCAGGCCGAGGGTCCCCTCGCTCCCGAGGAAGAGGTGGCGCAGGTCCGGCCCGTTGGCCGACCGCGGGCCGCGGCCCACCTCGAGCACGCGTCCTCCCGGGAGCACCACCTCGAGGGCGACCACGAGATCCTCGATGCTGCCGTAGGCGGTGGAGAACTGTCCGGACGCGCGGGTGGCGACCCAGCCACCGACGGTGGAAAGCTCGATCGACTGCGGCCAGTGGCCGAGGGTCAGTCCGCACTCCTCGAGCACCTGCTCCGCCTCCATGCCGCCGGTTCCGGCGCCGAAGCGCGCGAGCAGATCCTCCGCCGAGAGGCGGCGCAGCCCGCGCAGCCGCCGCGTGGAGACGACCACCGCATCGGGTCGGCCCTCGATGCCGCCGCAGACGCCGGAACCCCCGCCGAAGGGGACCACCGGCACTCCCGCTTCGTGGCAGATGCGGAGCACGGCTGCCGCCTCCCCGGTGGTGGCGGGTTCCGCCACCGCTGCCGGATCCGGCGGCGGCTCGCCCCGGAGCTCCCGAAGCTCCGAGAGCACCCAGGTGTCGCGGCGGTGCGCGGCGCGCGCCTCCGGGTCGGTCCGCAGGCCCGCGCCGAGCTCCGCCCGGAGTCGGTCCACCACGTCGGTCATCCAGCCTCCCCCTCCCCGTCGGTGCCGGGAGCCTCCTCGAAGCGAAGCTCTCCGGCGAGGCGTGCCCGCACGGCCTCCACCTCGCGATCCCGGCACGCCGGGTCCCATCCGAGCTCCGCGGCGAGGAGATCCGCGATCCCCTCGAGCGCCGCCTCCCGGTCGCCGGGGTCGAACCACGCAGAGCGCACCCGCCGGTAGACCACGTCTTCGAGGCTCCTCGCCGCCTCGATGCGCGCGGCGAAGCGCACCTCGCCGGAGAGCGCCGACCCGCCCGGCACCACCGGTTCCGCTCCGAGCGCGACGACCTGTTCGGCCTCCGAGCCGTAGAGGCGCGCCAGCCGGCGGGCGGCCTCCGGACGAAGGCCCCCGACCCGCCCGATGTGGCTGGCGAGGTCGGAAACCTCGCCCGCGAAATCTCCACCCGGAAGCGGCGGCTCCTCCCGCGGCGGCGGCGCGGGCTCGAGGCCCGCCACCGCGGCACACCGGTCCAGCACGGCGCGGGCCATCGGCCGGTAGCCGGTGAGCTTGCCGCCGGCCACCGTGACCAGTCCCGCCGGCCCCACCGGGATCTCGTCGCGCCGCGAGATCTCCTGCGGCGACCGGCCCGGCTGGGCGACGAGGGGGCGGAGTCCGGCAAAGGCCGCCACCACCTCGGCCTCGGTGAGCGGGGGGTCGAGACCGAGACCGCCATGGAGCGCTCCCAGGAGGTAGGCCACTTCGTCCCGGTGGATCTCCGGCCGGTCGGGGCGGCCGCCCGCATAGCTCCGGTCGGTGGTACCGACATAGGTGACCGCCTCCCGCCGGACTGCGAAGACGGTGCGGCGGTCCTGCGCGGGGACGGCCAGGACCTCACGCACCGGCAGGCGACGGGCGTCGAACACGAGGTGGATGCCCTTGGACAGGTGCAGCCGCGGGGGGGGCTTCGGATCCTCGAGGCGCAGCACCCGCTCCACGAACGGGCCGGCGGCGTTGACCACCGACCGGGCCCGGACCGCGATCTCGCTGCCCGCAGGCGCGCGTCGTCGGTGAGGTATTCGCGGTAGGCGCAGGCCTGTCGAAAACCGCTGCCCCGCAGCAGCGGCTCCCGCTCGGCGAGCTCCCCCCGTGCCAGTTCTCGTGGAGATCGGCCCCCGAGACCCGCCCGAGCTTCTCGTAGGTGGTCACCGCGACCCGCAGCCGCGCCAGCCCCGCGGCGCTGCGCGTGGGGATCACCATGCGGCGCGGCTCGGCGAGGTGGGGCGCGAGGGCGTGGAGCACCGTGCGCTCGCGCGCCGTCGCCCGGACGAGCGCCACATCGCCCATCGCGAGGTAGCGCAGCCCCCCGTGGATCAGCTTGGAGAAGCGGCCGGAGGTCCCGCCCGCGAAGTCGCCGGCTTCGAGCACGGCGACGCGCAGCCCGCGGAGCGCGGCCTCCCGGGCGAGGCCGGCGCCGGTGATCCCGCCGCCCACGACGGCGAGGTCGAAGCGCTCCTTTTCGAGGCGCGCCGCGGCGGCCGCCGGGTCCGGCAGGGCCGGGGGGCCTCCGGCTCGGAGGGTGGAGGCGGCTCGCTGCGCCTCCCGGGAGGGGGGAGAGTGGCTCATGGTGGCTCGGGCCCGGCTCCGGGGCGGGGCGACGATACCGCGAAGTGCTTCGGGCCGCCCCGCCGGTGCGCAATCTCCCCCCGGAACTCCCCGCACCGGGCCGGGATTCGCGATCGCCTGCGCACCGCGCGCTGCAGGCAGGCCGCGCGGGACCGGACACCTTCGCGCCCGTGTCTGGTACCCATAGGGGCTCCCGGAGCGGGGGGCGCCGGGCGGGGAGCCGGACCCATGTCGCACCGAGCGTTCGAGCGCCGGCTGGTGCGGGACCGCGAGCGGAGTTTCGCCGTCGCGGGCCCGGGGCTCGCGGTGGCCGCGGCGATGCTCGCCGTGGCCGCCGGGGATGCCGTCGCCGGCCATCTCGCCCCGGAGCTCCGGGCCGCCCTGCTCCGCTCCGGCCGGGTGGCGCCCGAGGTCGTCGAGCGCGTGGATCGCGACGGCACCGCACGGGTGGTTCTCTCCTGGGAGGACCCGGAGGTCGCCGCGCTTCCGCGCCCCGTACCCGGACGCCCCGCCCTCGGGAGCATCCGCCAGGCGCGCCGGCGGGCGATCGAGCGCTCGCGGCGGGCCCTCGAGTCGCGGCTGCCGCCCGGCACCCTCCGGCTCCGGCACGCCTTTCGGGAGTCTCCGGCCCTCGCCGCCGACCTCGGCCCGGCGGCACTCCGGCTCCTCGTCCGGGACCCCCGGGTGCGCCGCATCGATCCGGACGTGGGCGGCTCCGGCCAGCTGGCCGAGGCGGTTCCCCTCGCCGCCCTTCCCCCCGTGCACGCGCTCGGCCTCACCGGCGAGGGGATCACCGTGGCGGTGGTCGACAGCGGGCTCGACACCGACCACCCCGATCTCGCCGACGACCTCGTGGGGGAGGAGTGCTTCTGCTCCGGGGGTGGCGGCTGCTGCCCGGCGGGAGGCTCGCGGGAGAGCGGGCCGGGAAGCGCCGAGGACGACCACGGGCACGGGACCAATGTCACCGGCATCGTGACCTCGGCCGGCGTGGTGGCTCCGGCGGGCGGCGCGCCGGATGCAGAGATCGTCGCCGTGAAGG
>JALSIO010000198.1 GCA_026989995.1 Myxococcales bacterium | reverse complement strand
GAGGGCGGGGACGACGGCGTCGTGCCAGAAGGGGAGGGCGCGCTGCTCGGTGTCGAAGAGCGACTCCGCCCGCGGGATCAGGTCCGGGGCGAGACCCGCGTAGGCCGGCTCCCGGGCCGCGTCCCGAGGATCTCCCGGCTCGAGCTCGGGCGGCCGGTCCCGGTAGCCGCGCCGCCACCGCCGCACCTGCTCCTCCCCGAACTCCGCGGCGGCCTCGTGCTTGTAGAGGCCCTGGAGCGCGCCGTAGTGGCGCTCGTTCAGGCGCCAGCTCCGCACCACCGGCACCCACATGCGGTCCATCTCCTCGAGGGCGAGCCACAAGGTCCCGATGGCCCGCTTGAGCACCGAGGTGAAGGCCGCGTCGATGGCGATCTCGCGTCGGCGGATCTCGCGGCCGGCCTCCCGCGCCTGCTCGATCCCGAGCTCGGTGAGGCCGACATCGGTCCACCCGGTAAACCGGTTCTCCTGGTTCCAGATGCTCTCGCCGTGGCGGAGCAGCACGAGCTCGTACACGGGGTCCTCCTCGTCCCGGGCCGGCGGGCGCGTGCCGGGGCGCCCATCTTAGCCGTCTCGGGGCGTCGGGGCCGTGGGGTGGGGCGCGCCCGGGGCCGCGCCCATGGGGCGTGACGCCCCGTACCGGGCCGCCGGGGTCGGGCTCGCGTAGAGGATCCAGACGAGCAGGATGCCCTGCAGCACGCCGCCCATCTGCAGCCAGCCGATCCGCGCCTCGATTCCCCCGCCCCGGAAATCGCCGGCATGCTCCAGCCGGGACCACGCGAGCTCGAGGGCAGGCGCCTGGCTCATGCCGAGGACCGTGAGCAGGACCTCGGGGACGCGGTCGCGCGCGCTCTCTGCCACCGGCATCGAAGCCAGGGGGGCGGAGGCCGGGCCGGTTTGCGGGGCAGTGGGCGACCTCTCGGTATGCTCCGCCGGCATCCGAGCCCTCCCGGCCCGGGGGTCCCGCTCGCCGGGGGCTGTGACCGGGTGCGGCCCCGGTGCACGCTAGCAGAGGTCGGCTCGGCGAGGGGCTGTGACGCGGGCGGGCGCGGCGGGGGAGGGGATCGGCTTGGAACACGCCTCCCGGCGCAGCGGAACCGAGGCCTGGCGCCTGGCGGTGCTCGCCGCCTTCGCCTTCCTCGTCCTCATCCCGGTGACCCTGCCCGTCCCCGTGCTGCGCGAGCTGGTGAAGGATCGCTTCGGCGTCTCCGAGCTCGCGACGTCGCTTTTCATGTCCATCAACATGGTGGGAGCCTTTCTGGCCGCACCCCTCGCGGGCGCCATCGGCGACCGATTCGGGCACCGCCCCCTGCTGATCGGGGGCGCGCTGCTCGTCGATGGCCTCTGTTTCCTGCTCCTCACCGGAGATCTGCCGTTCCCGGCCTTCCTCGCCGTGCGCTTCGTCGAGGGCTGTGCCCACATCTTCGCGCTCTCGCTGCTGCTCGGGCTCGCTGCGGCGGCACGCCCACCGGAGGGGCGGGGGACGGCCATGGGTGCCGTCGGCGGGGGGTTGCTCCTGGGGGTCGCGGTGGGAGCCCCCCTCGGCGGGGTGCTCGGTGCGGGGGATCCGCTCCGGCCCCTGCGGGTCGGGGCGGCGCTCGTGGGGGGCACGGCGCTTCTCGTGCCCCTGCTCCTGAGGGAGCCCGTCGGGCTCCGCGGCCATCGGCCCGGCTGGTCCGAGATCGCAGCCCTGCTCGCCCGCCATCGCCGGGTGGTGGTCCCGCTGGCCTTTGCCTTTGCGGACCGCTTCACGGTGGGTTTTTTCACGAGCACCTTTCCTCTCTTCCTTCGAGGGGTGCATGAGCTTCATCCCACGCAGATCGGGGGGCTGATCGCGAGCTTCATGGTTCCCTTCGCCGTTCTCTCGGCTCCTTTTGGAATCCTCTCCCAGAAGACCTCCCCGGCCGCCCTGCTGTGCGGGGGGAGCCTGATCTACGGCCTGCTGGTCGCGAGCCTGGGCTTCTGGCCGGGCCAGCTGCTGCTCGGACCGATGGTGGCGGCCGGGGTCGCCGCCGCGGTGATGTTCGTGCCCTCGCTCCTCCTCACGGCGGAGCTCACGCCCGAGACGGTTCGGACGACCTCGCTCGGGGCCTTCAACGCGGCGGGGAGCCTCGGCTTCATCGTGGGGCCCCTCACGGGCGGGCTGGTGAGCGAGACGGTGGCCGCGGAGGCCGGCTGGCTCGCCGGATACCGGGCGGCCTTCCTGGTCGCCGGTGGCGCGGAGATCGCCCTCGCCCTCGCGGCATGGCCCGTCCTGCGTCGGGTCGCGGCGAGGCGCCACCGCCCCTCCGACGCTGCGCCAGCCGGGCCCGCCGAGCGGCGGTGTGCCGCAGGCGAAGGCAGAAAGGGCGGGCGGCGCTAGGGGCAGCTTCCGTTGGACGCGCCGTCGTCGAAGAGATCGCAGTCCACGTCGAGATCGACGCCGGCTGCGAGCGCCCGGCAGGCGTGGCAGCGTCCGATTGCTTCGACGCAGTCCGGGACCGCGTCGAGGGCACCCGCCCGGGCGCAGGGTCCGGGGAACAGATCGGCGGGCGATCCGGCCGCCCCGCTGCTGGCCCGGCGGATCGAGGTGGCGGCCCGGCTCCGGCTGCGGGACAGCGGGCTGCTGACCTGCTCGATGCCGCCACCGGCCTGCTCGGCGCGGTTGCGGGCGATGGTCGAGCGGTCCACGACCAGCTCGCCTCCGACCCGACTCGTCCCGCTTCCGGCATCGAGGTTCATGAGTCCTCCGCCGGAGACGCCGGCGTGGTTGTCCTCCACCGCGCACTCGATGAGGTGGAGGGTTCCGTGGTTGCGGATCCCGCCGCCCGCCACCGCCTCGCCGTCCCGCACGGTGATGTCGACCAGCGTGACCACCGCGTGCGCCGACCCGATCTCGAAGACGCGCTCGAGGCCACGGGCGTCGACGACCGTGTCGGCGGAGGTCGCTCCGGTGCCCACGAAGGCGACGGCGCGCCCGAAGCGGTCACCGACGTCCGCATCTGCCGGGAAGAGGAGCGCGGTCTCGACCCCCCGGGCGGGCCCCGCGCGGCTACCCCTTCCCGGAGCCGTCGAGCTCGAGCCGCGTGCCGAGCGCTTCCACTGCACTCCCGCGGATCGGAAGCGCGAGCTCGCTGGCTGCGGCGAGAACGCGTCCACGGTCCCCGCACGCGAGGGCGATGGCGGTGATTCCGGCGCCCGCCCGCCCCGGGTCCGGCGCGAAACGGATGCTTCCGCCTTCGTCGAGCTCGATGCGATGGTGTCCCCGTCCCGCCGGACGGACCGGCGCCCCGAGCAGCGCCGCCCAGCGGATGGCGAGGGCCTGGGGATCCGGACCCGCGAGCTCGACCTCCCGGATCGCGTCGACGCGGCCGTCGCCGGCCCGCTGCCGCCAGTCGGGACCCGCCCACCGCCATTCACCGGGGGTCGGCATGGCGTCGAACGAGAGGATCGCCCCCCCGACGTCGCGGGGGTGGAGGTGGATGGTCCGCGCGCCGCCGACCTCGGCTTCGAAGGCGATCCGAGCCCCGAGCCGGAGTGCGCGGGCGCGGTCGCCGTCCGGCTCACGGGTCTCGAAGATCACCATGTAGCCGCCATCCCCGAAGCGCTCGAGCCAGCGGCCGGCAGGGGCGTTCGCGCGCACGGGCGTGAGGAGCTCGAGGAAGGTGTCCCCGACCGCGAAGACCGCGTTGGCGAGCCCGAACACCCCGACCCCCGGGTCCCGGAAGGGGCGGCCGAGCCCGAGCAGCCGGGTCAGGGTGGATTCGGCCGTCGCGAGATCGCGGACGGCCAGGGCGATCTGGCGCAGGCGCATCGGGCTCTTCCCCCTCCAGGCTCATCCTCCCGGGCCGGTGGGCTCCGGAGGCGACGGCCGCGCGGGCGCCGCAGCCGGGCCCGGCGCCGCCGGCAGCGTGCGAGGATACCCGCAGCCCCTCGGCCGCCGCGGGGCGAGCCGGCAAGCCGAGCCGCCGTGCCCTCGGGGGCGGGGCGTTCGCGGAAAGGCGCTAGGCTGCCGGCGACACGTGCCCCGGGTCTCCGACGCACGGAGTCCCTGCGGCGCCCCAATGGCCCCGCGCAGACCGCGGAGTCGGGAGCTCGGTCCGGAACATGGCAGCCCGCCTCACGGTTCCGGATCCGGGTGAAGCGCGCCCGGTGCGCGCGCTCCTCGGCGGGGCCGCGGTGGGGGCCGCCGTCGCCCTCGTGGCCGTGGCGGCCGCCTTCCAGGAGCCGGGCACCGCGACCGCCCTCGTGGGGCTCGCGGTGGGTGTGATCGTCTTCGCGATCTCGGCGTCCCTGCTCCTGCGGAACCGGGCGCGGACGGGCCGCGCCTTCCGGGCGCTCCGCGCCGCCCACGCTCGGGACGAGGGCGTCGACGTCGCGGTGCTCGCGTCGGCGGTGGGCCACGACATCAACAACCTGCTGCAGGTCTGCGCCGTCCAG
>JALSIO010000197.1 GCA_026989995.1 Myxococcales bacterium | reverse complement strand
CTGCGCGAAGCCGAGGCGCATGCCCGGGCTCGGTCGTCCGTCGACGAGGAACAGGCGCCCCGGCGCGAACAACACCCCCGCCCGGGCCGCCTCGGGCAGAAGCTCCGCGGAGTCGAGCGCCTCGGGCAGCTCCAGCCAGAGCTGAAAGCCCCCCTCCGGCCGCGTGAAGCGGACGCCCCGCGGCATGACCTGCCCGAGCGCGGCCACGAGCGCGCACGCGCGGGCGCGCAGCACCCGCCGGACGCGCCGGAGGTGGCGATCGTAGCTGCCTTCACGGAGGAACTCCGCGAGCCCCGCTTGGAGGGGCAGGGCATCCGAGAGGTGCGTGGCGTGCTTGAGGGCCACGAGTCCCTCCACCAGGCGCCCCCGGGCCGCGATCGAACCCACGCGCACCCCCGGGAAGAGCGACTTCGAGAAGGAGTAGAGGTGCACCACGCGCCCGTCACGATCCAGCGAGAAGAGCGTGGGTGCACCCTGGCCCTCGTGGTGGAGGTCCATCTGGTAGGCATCCTCGATGACCGGCTTGCCCGCGGCGGCCGCGATGGCGAGCACCTCCCGGCGGCGGCCGATCGTCATCGAGGTGCCGAGGGGATTGTGGAAGCTGGGGATGGTGTAGAAGGCCTTGACCCCCGGCCGCCCCAGGGCGGCTTCGAGCTCCACCGGGTCCGGGCCCTCCTGCGTCATCGGCACGGGCACGGCTTCGAGTCCGAGGGCCGCGAGCGTGGCGAGCACGTTTCCGTAGGTGGGCTCCTCGACGGCGATTGCGTCGCCCGGTTCGGCGAACAGGCGGAGCGCGAGCGAGATGCCCTGGCTCGCGCCGTGGCAGAGCACCACCTCGTCTTCGGCCACCGCCATGCCCGCCCGTTCGAATCGCCGCGCGAGCACCCGGCGAAGCCCGAGCTCGCCCTGGGGCGGCGCATACGAGAGCACCGAGGAGCCGGAACGCCGGAGCGCGCGCAGCAGTGCGCGCCGGAAGGCGTCGGTCGGAAAGAGTGACGGGTCGGGCACGAGCCGATGGAGCGCCACGGCCTCCTCGGAGACGGGAAGGGTCGCGCGCGCCCGGTGCAGCTCGACGAGGCGCGCCACCCGCGGAGCCCACGCCGGCGCCGGCCCCTCCGCGCCACCCGCATCTGCGACGAAGGTGCCGCGCCCCACCACCGCCTCCACCATGCCGCGATCGGCGAGGTCCTCGTAGGCCCGCGCCACGGTGTCCCGACTCACGCCCAGCCAGCCCGCCATCGCGCGGATGGGCGGAAGGCGCTCGCCCGGGACGAGCTCGCCACGCCCGATGCACCCGGCCAGATGCTCCACCAGCCACCGCCGGACGGAGCCCCGGTCCTCGAGGAAGACCGCCTGGGCCGCCATGAAGATGACGGTAGAAAGCCAACAATCTGCCGTCAAATCGCCATTTGTCTGGTAGATTTCTCCAGCTTCCGACCAAAGTCCCAGGACACTCTGACAGCTGTCCGGGGCCCCCTTTGCGCCGGCAGCGGGGGCGGGTCGTCGGGACGGTGCCGGCCGGCGCGGTCCAGTCCGGTCCGCAGCGCGCTGGTGCCGGGCACTCCCGCCCGGCCGCCCGGGGGCACCCGGCCGCTCCGACCGGCTGAAGCCCCCCGATCCGGGCCGTCCCGCCGGCGCCCGGCGCGGCGGGGCCGCCGGCTCACGCGCAGTAGCGACGCCCGCCCCGACCGGGCGAGTGGGCTACGAGCCAGCAGGCTGCGCAGCCGTCGCGCTCGTCCCCACCGTGGCGGGACCCGCGACCGGCCCGCCCGGTCACGGGTTGCAGGGGCGTCCCAACCGGGTGAACGAGGCGCAGATCGGGGCGATTGCGGGCGGGCGGCCGGAGCCGGGCGCGGCCGGACGGGCGGTCCCCTGCAGGGCGGCCCGTACCTCGGTCGGGCTCGCACCGGTCGAGAGGAGCAGGCCGACCACGCCGGTGACGTGGGCCGCCGCCAGGCTGCTGCCGTCCCCGAAGGCGTACCCCCCGCCCGGGACCGCCGAGAGGATCTCGACCCCCGGAGCTTCGAGGTCCACCCAGGGGCCGAGACTCGCACGGGGGTCGGCCCGCCCCACGCGGTCGCGAGCCGACACGGCGAGCACCGGACCCACCGCAGCAGGGTAGCGGGGCCCGGCGTCGGGCTCGTTCCCGGCGGCTGCGACCACGAGCACGCCGAGCGCGTCGAGCCGCCGCAGGGCGCCCGCGAGCAGGGGATTCGGCGGCCCGACCAGCGAGAGGTTGATCGCCCCCGCGCGCAGATCCCACGCGGCGTCGAGGCCCCGGAGGGTGTCGAAGAGCCGGCAGCGGTCGGCCGCCGCCCCCGGCTCGGGGGTGCAGACCGGAATGGCCACCACCTCGGCGGCCGGTGCGAGCCCCGCGATGCCCACGCCGTTGCCGGCGCTCGCCGCAATCAGGGCAGCGACCAGCGTCCCGTGCAGCGCCGGCTCCGGCGGGGGGCCGCCCTCCAGGGGGGCGACGCGAATCCGGCCCAGGTCGGGGTGCGCTGCGTCCGGCGTGGAGTCGAGCACGGCGATGCGCACCCCCGCCCCCGCGCCGATGTCCCATGCCTCCTCGACCGCGAGCTCGTCGAGGGCCCACTGCAGGCGCCGGTAGGGATCCGCCCGCGCCTCCGCCGCCCCCGGGAGATCGGCCGCCGCGGTGCGATAGAGGTGGTGCGCCGTCACCCGCCCGCCCTCCGGCACATCCGGCACGAGCTCGTCGGGTCGGGCCGAGGCATCGCCCACGATCCGGGCCACCACGGCGCAGAGCAGCGGGCTCCAGTAGGACTCGGCCACCTGCGCGCCCGCACCGAGCTCGAAGGGCGGCGGGGTCGCCCCCGGCCCGGAGACCGGAAGCGCGAGAAGGGCCTCGCCTGCAAGGGTCGCGGGGAGCGGCGGGAGGGCGGGCCGAGGCAGCCGGGTGAGCTCGGGCGACTGTGCAACGCCTCGGGCCGCGGCCTCGGAGGGAAGGATCCCGGCCTCGGCGCAGGAGGCCCCGACCGGATCCGGGCTCGCCGCGAGCGACCCGGGCCGCGGGCAACCGGGCTCCGCGGCCACCGGGGTCGCGAGCAGGCACAGCGAAGCGGCTGCTCCGACCACGGCGCTCCCGCGTGCCCCGCCCCCGCGCTGGCTCAACGGCGTGGCGCTCCGGGTTCCGCAAAGATCACCACGCCCCCCTCGCGGAGCATCCGGGCCGCCTCCCCGGGCTGCCTGCCGGGTGGAAGCCGCAGGCGGAAGCGGCCGAACTCGGTCGGGCCGCCGACGACCTCCGCCCCGAGGTCCTGCAGGGCGGCCCGGATCTCCGCCACCGTCGCCCGATCGGCGAAGACCACCTCGAGGATCGGCCCCGCGGCGGGACCCGGCGCCGCCACCTCCGGTATCGCGGCCGTCCGGTAGCTGGGCCCTCCCCCGCCGAGTACACGGGCGATCCCGGTGCCCACGAGCACGCCGAGGAGCAGGGACGCCGCGAGGGCCCCGCCGCGCAACCGCCCCGAAGGCGCGACCGGGGGATGGACGGCCGACCGGTCCGCCGCCTGGGGAGCGGGCCCCGCGGACGGCGGGCCCCCACCGGACTCGCGGGCCCCAGCCTCCTCCCGACCGACCCGCTCCATGACCCGCGCAAACAGCGCCTCCGCCTCGGGTGAGAAGCCCGCCGCCTCCGGCCGTTCGCAGCGGAGGAGCTCGAGCTCCTGCCGACAGGCCGGACAGCCCGCCGCGTGTGCCTCCACGGCGCCCCGCTGGGCGTCGGTGAGCCCGCCGTCGGGGTACCACGCGATCCACTCGAGGATCTCCTCGGGGCAGCCGGGGCCTTCGCCGTCCGAAGGGGGCCCGGTGCTCACGAGCGCCCCCCCGGAATGACCTGGAAACGCCGCCGCAGGCGACTCCGGGTGCGGCTCACGCGGGTCTTCACTGCCGAGAGGCTCACGCCGAGCCGACCCGCGATCTCCTCGTAGGACAGCCCCTCGACGAAGGCGAGCTCGGCGACTTCGCGGTGGCCGTCCGGAAGCTCACCGATCGCCCCGAGCGCCTCGGCGAGTGCGTCGCGGCTCTGCAGGGCCCTCTCCGCGTCGCGGCCATCGGCCACCCGCTGCAGGACGTCCGGGCGGGTGGGCTGCATCCGCGAGCGCTTGTCCCGGCCCTGCGCGCGGCGCGCCGCCAGGCACTTGAACTGCGCGATCCCCAGGATCCAGGTGGAGACCCGGGAGCGCCCGCGGAAGGCCGCGGCACTCCGCCAGACCTCGAAGAAGGTGTCGATCACCGTCTCCTCGGCGAGGCCGGGATCCGGGAGGCGCCGCGTGATGAAGGCGCGCACGCGCGGGAGGTGGCGATCGAAGAGGGTGCGGAAGGCGGTCTGGTCGCCGCGACGAACCCGCCGGAGCAGATCGAAGTCGTCGACGCCGCGATCCCGGGTGCGCTCGTGATCCATGGTTTCCCA
>JALSIO010000196.1 GCA_026989995.1 Myxococcales bacterium | reverse complement strand
CGTTCTGGTGCGCGGCCCCCTGGAGTGTCTCGATGATCGCCTCGGCCACCCGGGTGGTGTCCGCGAGGATGACCCCGATGCCCTGGGTTCCCTCGAGGAGCTTGACGACCACCGGCGGCCCGCCCATCCGCTCGATGGCAGGCAGGATGCCGGCCTTGCGCTTGACGAAGGCGGTCCGGGGGATGCCGACCCGGTGGCGGGAGAGCACCTGGATGGAGCGGAGCTTGTCCCGGGAGACCGAGATCGCCTGGGAGGGGTTCACGCAGAAGACCCCCATCTGCTCGAACTGGCGCACCACCGCGGTTCCGAAGAAGGTGATCGAGGCGCCGATTCTCGGGATCACCGCGTCGAAACGGGCGACGGGCCGTTCCCGGTAGAGGAGATGTGGGCGCCCCTGCTCCACCTCGATGGTGAAGTCGAGGGTGTCGAGGACGCGGACGTCGTGCCCGCGCACGCGGCAGGCTTCCCGGAGGCGACGGATGGAGTAGAGGCGCGGTCCCCGCGACAGGATCGCGATTCGCATGGCCGGCTCCAACCCGGGGGGGCGGCGTCTCTCGGAGCCGATTCTCCGGCTTCGCCGTCGGGTCTACGCGAGCAGCTCGCGCAGGACGTACTGGAGGATGCCGCCGTGGCGGTAGTAGTCGACCTCCGTAGGGGTGTCGATCCGGACGCGGGTCCGGAACTCCAACACGCCTCCGTCCGCGCGCCGGGCACGGACGAGCTGCTCCCGACCGGAGGCGAAGCCCTCGGCCACGGCCTCCGGCAGTCCCGGCAGGTCGATCTTCTCGCTTCCCTCGAGACCGAGCTCCGCGGCACCCTCGCCCGGAACGAACTCGAGGGGAAGGATGCCCATGCCGACGAGATTCGAGCGGTGGATCCGCTCGAAGCTCTTCGCGATCACGGCTCGAACCCCGAGCAGCCGGGGCCCCTTCGCGGCCCAGTCGCGGCTCGAGCCGGATCCGTACTCGCGGCCGGCGACCACGACCAGCGGCACGCCCTCCTCCCGGTAGCGCATGGCGGCGTCGAAGATGGACATGCGCTCTCCGCTCGGAAAGTGGACGGTCACCGAGCCCTCACTGCCCGGGGCGAGGAGATTCCGGAGCCGCACATTGGCGAAGGTGCCCCGCATCATCACCTCGTGGTTGCCGCGCCGCGAGCCGTAGGAGTTGAAGTCCCGCGGCTCGACGCCGTGCTCCCGGAGATAGCGCCCGGCCGGGGAATCGAGCGCGATGGAGCCGGCGGGGGAGATGTGATCCGTGGTGACCGAGTCACCGAGGAGGGCGAGGACCCGGGCCCCCTCGATGGGCGGCACGGTGGTGCGGGCCTCGCGTGGCATGCCCTCGAAGAAGGGAGGCCGGCGCACGTAGGTGGACGCCGGATCCCAGGCGAAGCGCTCCCCGCTCGGTACGGGCATGGACTTCCAGAGCTCATCGCCCTCGAAGACGTCGGCGTAGGAGCGCTCGAACATCTCCGCGCGGACGTGCGACTCGATCTCCCGCCGGATCTCCTCGGCGGAGGGCCAGATCTCGCGGAGGGTCACCGGCCGGCCGTCGCGGTCGGTCCCGAGCGGCTCCCGGGTGAGGTCGATGTCCATCCGGCCGGCGAGGGCGTAGGCCACCACGAGCGGAGGCGACATCAGGTAGTTGGCCCGGACCAGCGGGTGGATGCGGGCCTCGAAGTTCCGGTTCCCCGAGAGCACCGAACAGGCGATGAGCCCGCCCTTCTCGATCGCCGCGGCCACGGGCTCGGGGAGCGGGCCCGAGTTCCCGATGCAGGTGGTGCAGCCGTAGCCGACGAGGTGGAAGCCGAGCGCTTCGAGCGCCGGGAGCAGTCCCGCCTCCTTCAGATAGTCCGTGACCGCCCGGGAGCCGGGGGCGAGCGAGGTCTTGACGGTGGGGGGCGTCCGCAGGCCGCGCTCGACGGCCTTCTTCGCGAGGAGCCCCGCGCCGATCAGCACGGAGGGATTGGAGGTATTGGTGCAGCTCGTGATGGCGGCGATGACCACGGAGCCGTGGTGCAGCGTGTGCTCGGCGCCGTCGATCTCGCAGCCCGTGGCCGAGGGGAGCGAGGCGAAGTCGATCGCTTCGGGGACACCGTCCCCGCCCTCGTCCTCGAAGCGCGCGATCTCGTCCTCGAGCTCGCTCGAACCGCGCTGCCTGAGCAGGGTGCGCACGGCGCTCCGGAAGGCCTCCCGGGCGGCGGACAGCGGCACCCGGTCCTGGGGGCGGCTCGGGCCCGCGAGGCTCGGCTCCACGGTGCCGAGGTCGAGCTCGAGGGTCTCCGAGTACCGGGGCTCGGGGGAGCTCGCGGTGCGGAAGAGGCCCTGCTCCTTGCAGTAGGCCTCCACGAGGGCGACGTGCTCCTCGGGGCGACCGGTGAGGCGCAGGTAGCGAAGGGTCTCCTCGTCCACCGGGAAGAGCCCGCAGGTGGCCCCGTATTCGGGGCACATGTTCGCGATGGTGGCCCGGTCTGCGAGCGGGAGATGGTCGAGACCCGGCCCGGTGAACTCGACGAACTTGCCCACCACGCCGTGGGCGCGCAGCATCTCGGTGATGCGGAGGACGAGGTCGGTGGCGGTGGCACCCTCGGCCAGGGTCCCGAGGAGCCGCACCCCCACGACCTTCGGAACCAGCATGGAGACCGGCTGCCCGAGCATGGCCGCCTCGGCCTCGATGCCGCCCACTCCCCAGCCGAGGACACCGAGACCGTTGATCATGGTGGTGTGCGAGTCGGTTCCCACGAGGGTGTCCGGGTAGGCGAGGGGAAGCCCGCTGGCGCCGGTTCCCCCCTCGCCCCCGAAGACCACACGGGCGAGGTGCTCGAGATTCACCTGGTGCACGATCCCGCGGCCCGGCGGCACCACCCGGAAGCCCCGGAAGGCGGACTGCGCCCACCGGAGCAGGGCGTAGCGTTCGCGGTTCCGCTCGAACTCCCGCTCCACGTTGAGCCGGAACGCATCCGGCCGCCCCCAGACGTCGACCTGCACCGAGTGGTCGACCACGAGCTCGACCGGCTGCAGCGGGTCGATGCGTCCGGGATCCCCGCCGAGCTCGGCCATGGCGTCGCGCATGGCAGCGAGATCCACCACGGCCGGCACGCCGGTGAAGTCCTGGAGGATCACCCGCGCCGGCAGGAAGGCGATCTCCCGCGCGGGCTCGGCGGCGGGATCCCAGCCGGCGACCGCCTCGATGTCCTCGCGGGTGACGGTGCGTCCGTCCTCGCGGCGCAGCAGGCTTTCGAGGAGGATCCGCAGCGAGATGGGCAGCCCGTCGACGTCGAATCCCGCATCGCGGAGGCTCGCGAGGCGGTAGATCTCGAAGCTGCGATCCCCGACCCGAAGCGTGCCCCGCGCGTCCGTGCTGGCCATGCCGCTGTCTCCCCCCGCCGCCGCGGAAGACCCGCGGTGGTGCGCCGGGGAAGCTAGCCGACGCGGCGCCGCGCGTCCCCGCAGGCCGGCCCGCGCGAAGCCGGCCGGCCTGCGAGACGGCCCGTGCCCGGCCGGTCGCGACACAGGGGCGCCGTTTCGCCGGGCCTGTGGGCCCGCTGGGGGGCGCGGCCCTCAGGGCCCCTTGCAGACGAGGGTGGCGAGCCGGCCGCCGTTCTCGCGTGTCCGACAGAAGGGCGCCGGATCCCGGTCGCGCACCGGCGTGCCCCGGAACCGGGTCTCGGCACAGGAATCGGTGGCGGCGAAGGGGCCGACCATGACGTCGGCGCCGAGGGAGATGCTCGCCACGAGCTCGCTCACGGGCTGGACCGGGGAGCGGGCCACCTCGGGAAGGCGCGCGAGCACCAGGTACTCGAGATACCCCCGAGTCGCCCGTTTGTCGCGGACCACCACCGAGCGCAGCCCCGCGGCGCTGCCCTCGCGGCAGCCGAGGTGCTCGAAGGCGCCGGAGCGGTTCGTGTAGCGCCAGGTGGCCCCGCCGAGTCCGCGGCCCCGGCTCCAGCCATCGCGCGGGTCGCAGCTCGACCACCCGGCATCGCCCGGGGGAACCTCGAGGCGGTAGAGCTCGCCCGCTGCATCGGCGAGCCGAAGCTCGATCCCGTGGAGGCTCGGGTCGAAGATCGCCGGCGCGTTGAAGCGACCCACGAGCTTCAGCACGGTGCGGCCGGGGCGGTGGAGCCCGCGCAGCACCACCCGTGCCGCAGCGGGGTTCTGGTCCGGTGGGGAACGGGGCGGGTCGGTCCACACCCGCGGCGTGCACGGGTCGCAGGCGTCGCCCAGGCCGTCCCCGTCCGAGTCGCCCGTGGGAACGGGCAGCGCCGGGCACGGGTCCGCGTCGTTCCAGACCCCGTCGCCGTCGACGTCCGGGTCGCAGGCATCACCCACGCCGTCGCCGTCCACGTCCGCCTGCTCGGGGTCGGCGGCGAAGGGGCAGCGGTCGCAGGCGTCGCCCACGCCGTCCCCGTCGGTGTCGAGCCTGTCCGGATCGGGG
>JALSIO010000195.1 GCA_026989995.1 Myxococcales bacterium | reverse complement strand
AGTTGCAGCTCCGGCGGGTCGTGGAGCTCGCCGGGCTCTCCCGCCACTGCGACTTCGAGGAGCAGCCGGTCGCCCCCGGCGAGAAGTCCCTCCGGCCGGACCTCGTGGTCCGCCTGCCGGGCGGGCGCTGCCTCGTGGTCGACGCCAAGGCCCCGCTGTCCGCGTACCTCCGCGCCCTCGAGAGCCGGGACGAGGAGGAGCGCAGCCGGCACCTCGCGGACCACGCGGAGCGGGTGCGCGCGCACCTCGCCGCCCTGTCCACGCGCTCCTACCGCAGCGCGATCCCGGGATCCGCCGATTTCGTGGTGATGTTCCTGCCGGGAGAAACCTTCTTCGCCGCGGCCCTCGAGCAGGATCCGTCCCTGATCGAGTTCGGCGTCGAACGCGGCGTGATCCCCGCGAGTCCCACCACCCTGATCGCGCTGTTGCGCGCGGTGGCCATCGGCTGGCAGCAGGAGCGGGTGGCAGCGAGCGCAGCCGAGATCGCGCAGCTCGGCCGGACCCTGCACGAGCGGCTCGGTGTGCTCGCCCGACACTTCGGGAACCTCCGGCGCGGGCTCGACCGGGCGGTCGCTGCCTACAACGACGCGGCCGGGTCCTTCGAGGGGCGGGTGCTCGTGGCGGCCCGCCGCCTCGCCGAGCTCGGCGCGGCCGGCGGAGGCATCGAGGCGCCCGGCCCGCTCGATCGGAGCCCGCGGCCGGCTCCCCACCCCCCGGACCCGGTACGGCCGGGGAGCTCGGGCACGTCCGGCTGAGGCGCGGTCGGGCGGGCCGCCCGGGACTTCGCCCGAGGCCTTTGCCTGGCTTCCCCCGTCTCGCCCGGGTCCCCCGCCGGCCGATGAGCCCCCGAGGAGCGACGGGATTCGTGGGGAAGCGCCGCCGGGCATCCAAGCGGGAGCGGGGTCGCGCGGGTGCGCTGGCGGTCGGCGCCGGTGTGGCCGCGGGGGGCCTGCTGGGACTGCTGCTCTCGGGCGCCGGCCCCGTGGCCCGGGTCGACGCGGCCGGCGTGTCCCTGGCCCTTGCGGTCCTCGGTGGCCTCGGCGGGTGGCTGGCCCGGGTGCTCCGGGACCTCGACCGGCGGCTCCGCCTGCTCGCCCACGGGGCGGGCTCCGGTCCGGACACCGTCCGGGAGATGGGCGAGCTCGTCGGCTCCCTCGACGCGCTCACGGCGGGGTTCCGCGAGAATGCGGCCCAGCTCGAGCGCTTCGTCCACCAGTTCTCGACGCTCTCGGAGCTCACCGAGATCACGGCAAGCGTTCCCGACGTGGAGACGCTGCTCAAGCTGGTGCTCAAACGCGCCATGGGAGCCACCCAGGCGCGGCGCGGCACCCTCATGCTGCTCGCACCCGACCGCCGCACCCTCCAGGTGGTGGCCACCGAGGGGTGGGAGCCCGAGTACCGCACGGTGGACGTCCACACCACGCTCGCCGCCCACGTGATCCGCACCGGCGAGCCACTCCTCGTGGAGGACATCGGCCGCGCCACCCTGGTCGGTCGGGCCAACCAGGCCGAGACCTATGCCTCCCCCTCCTTCGTGATCATGCCGCTCAAGGCCCGGAGCGAGACCCTCGGCGTGGTCTGCCTGGCGGAGAAGGCCACCGGCGGCTCCTTCCGGCCGCACGACCAGCAGTTCCTCGCCGCGCTCCTGGGCCAGATCGGCTTCGCCGTGGAGAACGCGCGCCTCCTCCACCAGGCCCGGCGCGCCGCGCGCCTGCTGCGGGAGCGGGTCGAGTCCCAGCAGGTGGAGCTCGAGGAGGCGGAACGGCGGCTGCTCCACCGGGAGAAGCTCTCGGCCCTCGGCCAGCTCGCGGGCGGGATCGCCCACGACTTCAACAACCTCGTCCAGGCCGTCCGGGGCCACACCGAGCTCGCGCTCGAGTCGCTCCCGGAGGACGCGCCGGCCCGCGAGGACCTCCGACAGGTGCTCGCAGCCGTCGACCGGGCCGCCGGGCTGACCCGGCAGCTCCTCGCCGCCGGGAGCCGGCAGGTCCTCGAGACCGAGGAGCTCGACCTGAACGCCTGCGTCCTCGGGCTGGCCCACATGCTGGAGCGGGTCATCGGCGACCACATCGAGCTCGAGGTGGTCCCCGGCGAGATCCCGGGCGTCGTGCTCGCCGACCCCAGGCAGATCGAGCAGGTGCTGCTGAACCTCTGCCTGAACGCGCGGGACGCGATGCCGGAGGGCGGGCGGCTCACCCTGCGGACGGCCGCCGTGTCCGCCGACGGTGCGGAGGGAGAGTCCCCGCGGCGGGAAGCCGTGGTCTACGTGAGCGATACCGGGTGCGGCATGGACGCGGACACCGTCGCGAAGATCTTCGAGCCCTTCTTCACCACCAAGGCGCCCGGCGAGGGCACGGGACTCGGGCTGGCCACGGCCTACGGGATCGTGCAACAGCACGGCGGCAGCATCGAGGTCGTGAGCGAGCCGGGCCGGGGCACCACCTTCTCCGTGCACCTGCCGCTGCTCGACCCGGCCGCCCGGGAGGAGAAGGACGAACCCGGAGGCGCGCCGCCGGCGTAGGTCGCGGGCGGGGCGAGCGGGCCCTTCCGGCGAGGCCCCGAGCCGCGCCTCGTCCGGCGACGGCTCCCCGGCCCCCTCAGCGCGGGATCCCGGCGAGCAGCTCCTCGCCGCGTTCGAGGAGGCGTTCGGCTGCCCGGGCTTCGAAGGTGGAGTTCAGCACCTCGTAGTGCAGGTGGGCCCGGGGGTGCTCGAAGTCGCGGCGGTGCGGGAGGTAGCGGAGCCAACCCCCCGCGATGGCCACGAGCGAGGCGTCCGCGCCCACGCGCTCCTTCCAGTCGAGGCCCACGGCGGTGGTGGGCTCGAGCGGCAGGGCGAGCAGGGCGAGGGGGCCGAGGCGCAGGGCCTGCACCTCCACGCGGGCCACGCGCCCCCCGGCGAAGCGCGGCGCGAGCCGGTCGCGGAGGTACAGCCGCACGCGGGCCCGCCGCTCCCGCACCTCCTCCGGCGCGAGGCCGGCGGTGCGCTCCTCGGCGGCCGCGAAGAGCTCGGCGGTCCGCAGGCCCGCGTCCTCCGGGAGCTCGAGGGCCCGGAGCGCGGCGCGGCGCAGCTCCCGGAGGTGGTCGGCGGCGATTTCCGGGTCCTCGCCCCCGTGCACCGCGAGGGAGACCCGCGCGAGCGAGGCCCCCACCGGCGCGCTCGCGTCGGCGTCGAGCGCACCCGCGAGCTCCGCGACGGCGAGCCCGACCTCCCGCCCGAGCGCGCGCATCGCGGCGGGGGAGGCGCCGGCGCTCTGGCCCGAGACAGCGAGGTCCATGACGCCCCGGGTGCGCGGGTCGATGTCGCCATGGGCGCCGAGGAGGAAGAGGGGGACGCAGCCGGGCAGGCGTTCGGCGATCACCTCGGCCGCCGCTCCGGGCCAGTCGGCCGAGTAGGCCAGGTTGTCGTGCCCGAGCACCGTCGGGTGGCAGCCGTGGGCGTAGACGACGGCCAGGGGGCGACCATCCCGCCCGTCGAGCCGGAGCACCGGAAGGTCCGGATCGCGGGGGCCGTCCGGCTCCGCCCGGTTGCGTCCGATCTCGGCCCGGGCGTGTCCGGCGGCCAGGCGCGCGGGGCCGGCGGTCCGAAAGGCCCGGACCCCGGCCTCCACCGCGGCGTC
>JALSIO010000194.1 GCA_026989995.1 Myxococcales bacterium | reverse complement strand
GCCGGGTGGCCGCCGCCGCCTACGGGTCGATGCTCCCTCCTCGCTTCCTCCACGCCGCGGCGCGGGTGGCGCGGGCTGCGCCCAGCCTAGCCCGCCCCCGGTTCCACCGCTTCCGATCGCTCCCATCCCCGGGCCCCCAGCGCGAGGTGGAGCTCGCGGAGCCGCTTCACCGGGAGCCTGCGCACCGCCCGGTCCAAGGTGATGAGGCCATTGACCTCGGTCCGGGGGCGGGACCGCCGGACCGGGGTGGCGGTGGATGCTGTGCCCGTCCCCGGCTCCCCTGCGGCCGCCGGCGGGCGGCCCGCATACACCCGGTCCGCGGCTCAGCCCTCGAGCCGCCGCAGCGCCGCGATGCGGTCCTCGATGGGCGGGTGGGAGAGGAAGAGCCGCGCCAGACCTCCCCGCCGGCCGCCGCCGAAGAAGCCGAAGGCCCGGAGGTGATCCGGGAGCTGGGGCTGCACGCGGACTCCGCCGAGCCGCTCGAGTGCCGCGATCATCGGCCGCGCGCCGACCAGCCGGGCGCTCCCGGCGTCGGCACGGAACTCGCGTCGGCGGGAGAACCAGAGCACAATCAGGCTGGCCAGGATGCCGAGGAGGATCTGCGCGACCAGCGTCACCACGAAGAAGCCGATTCCGTGGCCCTCCTCGTTGCGGAACACCGCGCGGTCCACGACGTGGCCGATCACGCGGGCGAAGAAGAGGACGAAGGTATTCACCACGCCCTGGAGGAGGGCCAGGGTGATCATGTCGCCGTTGGCGATGTGCGAGACCTCGTGGCCGAGGACCGCTTCCACCTCGTCCCGGTCCATGCTCCGGAGGAGCCCCGTGCTGACCGCCACCAGCGCGTGGTCCCGCCGCGCTCCGGTGGCGAAGGCGTTGGGGTCGGGGGAGTCGTAGACGGCGACGTCCGGGGTTCCGATCCCCGCGGCCCGCGAGAGCTCGCGCACCTTTTCGACCAGCCAGACCTCCGCGGGCGCCGAGGGCTCGCGGATCACGCGGGCGCCGGTGGCCTGGATGGCCATGAAGCGAGAGAGGGCGAGCGAGATGAACGAGCCGCCCATCCCGAAGACGGCGGCGAAGAGCAGGAGCTGGCCGTAGTCGAGGTCGACGCCGTTGTCGGCCAGGTAGCTCTCGAAGCCGAGCAGCCGAAGGGTGATGCTCAGCACGACCAGCACGGCGATGTTGGTGGCTAGGAAGAGTGCGATGCGCTTCATGGACGGACTCCTTCGCGGATCCGGGGGGCGAGGCCGGGGGCCGCTGCGAGCCGGGCCGCCCCCCGCGCGCGCTGCACGGCAGTCTACGAAACGGAGCGGCCGGTGGCCCCCGGGCCCACCCGGGTGCGCTCGACCACGTCGGGGACCTCGTCGGCGCCGGCGAGGCGCGAGCGGAAGTACCCGAAGGCGTGCCAGTCCCGGGAGAGGACGCCGTGGAAGCGCGAGCCCGGGTCGGAGGCGGGGCCCGAGCTGTGCGCGAACAGTCCCTCCTCGGGGTCGGCGAGGTCGCAGAGGAAGCGGCTGCTCGCCCCCACGAAGGCACGGAGGCGGAGCCCGTCGTCCACGGAGCGGCTCGGGCTCACGGTGTAGTCGTCGCCCGGGAAGGGGCCTTCCAGGGTCTGGAGCAGGCGCCGCAGTCCCGGGAGCTCGCCCAGAAGCGGCGCGAGGCGGACCCGCTGGACCTGGCCCCAGCTCGCCCCCGGGGCATCCGGATCGAGGCGCTCCAGCCGGTCGAGGGCGGCGCGCAGCGCCTCCACCACCAGTTCGCGGAGGCTCCGCCCCGCGGCCGCCTCGACGTCCCGGCGAAGGGGGTCCTCGGGATCCGTGAGCAGCCCCTGCAGCCGCGGGAGCGCCCGGCGGCCGGCGATGTACCGGTCGGCCACGCCTCCGAGCAGCGGGCGGAAGGCGAGCTCGGTGAGCTCCTTTTGCAGCAGGTGCAGGACGGGCGCGGCGCGGGAGTCGCCGTCGAAGCGCCCGTCCCAGGCGGCGAGTTCCTCGCGGGCGCGCGCGGCGGAGGGATCGAGCTGCGCGGCGGGAGGGAGCAGCTCGAGCAGCGCGTCGCGGACCCGGAGGGCGTACTCCGCGAGGACGTCCCGCTGCAGCTCCGCCATGCTGTCGAGGTCGTGATCCCGTCGGGCCCCGAGCACCCGCTCGATGCGCTCCTGCCGGTACCGCGGCTCGAAATGGACCCGCGTCGCGATGCGCGCGTGGTCCCGCGGGTCCACGGTGGAGTTCGCCGTGGCCACGAAGCCCTCCGGCGGGTCGATGCGCCGGGGCATCTCCTCGAAGGCGAGGAAGCCCTCCCATTGCGCCGCGGGGTCGTGGGCGTCCCGGACGAAGAGCCCGTCCCCGCGGCGTCGGGGCAGGCGGCCGACGAGCTCCCAGCCGATGGTCCCGTCCCGGTGGGCGTAGACCAGGTTGAAGTCGAAGGGGCCTTCGTGGATCCGGGCGAGCGCCGCCCGCAGCTCCTCGACCGTGCGCGAGCGGGCGAGATCGCGGTAGCCGGAGGCCCAGGTGGCGAGGTCCGAGGGAACCAGCCGGAGGGCGAGCTCCGTGCCGTCGTGGTGGCGCCAGCCCGGGTAGAGCACCCCGTGCTCGCAGCATTCGTGGGCCCGGGTGACCGTCCCGCGAAAGCGGACCCGGTAGCGCTCCTCCACGCCTTCGAGGGTGCCGCTTCCGCCGGGTGTCCGATACCGGGAGCGGTCCTCGGAGAGGCGGTGGATCCGGAGCAGGTCCCACGCATCCCGGTACCCGGTGGTGCAGCCCCAGGCCGCGTGGCCGTTGTGGCCGAAGCCGAAGAGCGGGCAGCCCGGGAAGGTGCCGCCCTGCACCCGGTATTCGGGGCACTCCAGGTGGGCGTGGTACCAGTAGGTGGGAAGTGGCACCAGCGGCACGTGGGGGTCGTTCGCGAAAAGCGGCCTGCCGCTGCGGGTCCGGCTGCCGGCGACCGCCCAGTTGTTGCTCCCGACGCCGGGGACGTGGAGCGGTGGTTCCGGGGAGGCCGGGCCGAGCAGGGGATAGGCCGGCGCCGCCTCGAAGGGGGCCTCGGGGTAGAGGCGCCGGGCGAACTCCTCGCCGAGCTCGCCGCGGACCGCGTCGAAGGTGAGCTCGTTGTCCAGGCAGACGAGGCTCACGGTAAAGGCGCTCGCGCGCCCGCAGAGGAGCACGTCGGCGGGCTCGAAGGGACGCACGCGGCCGAGCAGGAGGTACTCGGCCGGGTACACGCCGTCCATGGCGCGCAGCGCCGCGTTGACGCCTTCCGCGAAGGCCTCGACCAGGGAGCGCGCGGGCCCCTCGAGTTCGCGCACGCCCTGCGCCGCCTCGCCGCCGAAGCCGAGTGGTCGCACGAAGGCGTCGACGTCGAGGAGGCTCCGCCCCGAGAGCAGGGGATCGCTCTTCGGAAAGCGAAGGTTGCCCGCCCATTCGGCGAGGCGGCCGGCCCCGAGATGCCGCAGGAGGTCGAGCACGGCGAAGCGGTCGGCCGCCTGGAGGAAGCCGAGCACGGCGTAGAGATCCGGCTCCTGCTCGGCGTAGAGGTGCGGAACCCCCCGGGTGTCGCGCAGGATCTCGACCCGGCCCGCGAGCCGGGGGAGGTTGCGCTCGGTCGGAGGCGGCCAGGTCCCCCGGCGGCCCGGACGCAACACGGACCGGAGCAGCCGCAGGGCCATCGCGAGCCGGCGCTTGCGCACCAGCGGCGGGGCCGGGGTGGAAGGGGCCGCGGCGTGGACTTCTCGCATGGCGCCGGACTATAACCGCGGGCGGCGTTCCGGGGAGGGTCTGGCGGCGAAGCCGGGGGGCGGCGAGAAGGCGCCCACCACCCGCGCGACCTCGGAGGCGAAGGCGAGCGGGGTCCGGTCCTCGAACAGGGGCCCCACGATCTGGATGCCGACGGGAAGCCCGCCCGAGGAGCGACCCGCCGGCGCGACCGTCGCCGGAAGGTGGCAGGCGGTGGCCAGCGAGATCCAGGCGAAGAGGTCGGCGTAGGGGCGCACCTCGTCGCCCACCCGGATGGTGCGGTCGGTCTGGGGCTCGCTCGGGTCGATGGGGATGGCCGGAACCTGGTTCACCGGCATGAGCAGCACGTCGAAGTCGGCGAAGAAGTCGTTCACCCGCGCGCGCAGCCGCTCCCGGGCCTCGTGGGCCGAGAGCCATCCGCGGTGGGAGACGGTGCCGCAGCCGGCCATCACGGCGAGCGGGGAGCGGTCGTCGGGGTCGAGCCGGGAGGCCAGGGACTCGAGCGCCCGCCAGGTCTCCTCGGGATAGCCGGCGAGGAAGATGGGCCACAGCACCCGCTCGTAGACTTCGAGCGCCTCCCGAAGCCGCGCCACGGGGCGGGCCCCTTCGGCCACGGCGACCCGTGCTCGCGGAGTGCGTCGACCACGCCCTCGAGCACCCGGCCCACCTCCGGGTCCGGCGGGAACTCGTCATCGTGGATCCAGGCCGCGACCCGGAATTCCCGGAGCCTTCGCGCCCGCGGTGG
>JALSIO010000193.1 GCA_026989995.1 Myxococcales bacterium | reverse complement strand
CACGGTGTACCAGGTGCCGAGGAAGTTCAGCCGCAGCGTCTCCTCGACCTGCCCCTCCGGGATCTCGTCGAAGTGCGCGGGCCTCGCCCGCCCGGCGCAGTTGAGCAGCAGGTCGGGCGGCCCCACCGTCCCGACCACCTCGTCCATCACGGCCCGCACCGCACGGGGATCGCAGACGTCGAGGGGTCGGAGGCTCACCCGCAGCGCCGGATGGCGCGCCCGCAAGTCCAGGGCGGCGCGGTGCAGAAGCGCCTCCCGCCGGGCGAAGAGCACCAGCTCCGCCCCGCTCGCGGCGAAGCGGCGGGCCGCGGCGAGGCCGATCCCCTGCGAGCCGCCCACCACGTAGGCCCGGCGGCCGGCGAGCTCGACCCGCCATCTCACCCGGCCGCAACCCGTGCCGGGCGGCCGGTCGGCGTCCCAGCGATCTCGCGCCGGATCACGGACCCTCCGAGCTCTCCCGCCCCTGCCCGGCGGTCGCCGTGGTCGTCTCTCCCGCGCCGCTACGGCCCCGGGGCGGGCGCACACGCGGGCGGCGGGGGCGCCTCCCGCGCCGCGAAGAGTCCCGCGCTCCGTGCTCCTCGGCCGCGGTCGCTGCGGACCTCGCCCCCGAAGAGCAGGCAGTAGCGCACCTCGCTTCCGACTTCGAAGGTCACCGCAACCGCTTCCTGCGCGGGGGCGTCGAGGGCCATCGCCGCCTCCGCCCCGCGGCAGAGCACCCGCAACCCCCGGCCGGTCAGCACCGCGATCCGACAGGGCCCGAGGCCACTTCCTCCGCCGCGGTACCGATAGCCACCTCCGGCGAGCGCGCTCCATCCCGCCGCGGGGAGTTCCACGCGGAGGGACCCGCCGGCGGCGCCCTGGACGGTGAGTGCCGCCCCGGCGGAACGCGGATCGCCCGCTTCCCCCGGCCCGGGCAGGGGCAGGTCCCGTGCGCGCGCGACGAGGGCAAGCAGGCGTCGGTCCGCCGCCCGAGGCGGGTCGCGGAGCAGCAGGCGACGACCGGCGAGCGGAATGGTGAGCGACTCCTCCGCCTCGGCCCTCCCATTGCATCCCGCGTCGGAGACGGCGTCGATGCGTCCGTCGCCGTCGTCGTCGAGCCCATTGGCACAGGGCGGCGGATCCGGCAGCGGGTTCCGGTCCGCGGTGAGCGCGGCACCGGGCACCGGGACGAGGTCGGCGTCGTGCCGGCGGTCCCGCGCCAGATAGACCCCGAAGAAGGCGTACGCGTAGCGCTCCACCAGTGCGCGGATCTCGGGCGGCGCGAAGCGCGTGAAGCCGCCGTGGTCCGCAGCCAGGATCTCGAGCAGCATCCGCGGTGCCGTGAGCGCCTCGAAGAGAGGCCGCTGGTGGGTCTCGAAGGGCGTGGTCGTGTCGAGCGCCCCTCCCTGGACGAGCACCGGCACCGCGAGCGGGAGCAGGGGCCGCACCAGCGGAGCCGTGAAGGCGAACTCTGGAGCCAGCGGCATGGCCGCCCGGATGCGGGGCTCGACGGCGGCGACGCGCACCGTCGTCTGCCCGCCGAAGGAGTGACCGGTCAGCCCCACCCGGCCCGCATCCACCAATCCCCGAAGGACCCCTGCCGGAGAGGCACTTTCCGCCAGCAGCCAGTCGAGGGCAGCGCGCACGTCGTCCGGGCGCTCCACGAAGGCGCGGGCGAGCTCGACGGGATCCGGGCAGTCCGGATCGAGGAAGGTGTTGCCGGGGTGCTCCATCGCGGCCACCAGGTAGCCGCGGCGCGCGAACCCCGCCGTGAGGAAGGTGGACTGGAGCGGGGACCCGCAGCTTCCGTGGGAGAAGAGGACCACGGGCAGCGACGCCGCCCCCGCGGCCACCGGGGCGTCGGGAACGGCCTCGGTGGCCGGATCCTCCGGTGCCGTCGACTCGGTGGGGTACCACACGACGAGATCGAAGCGGCGCGAGACCGCGGGGTCCCCCGTGGAGGGCCGCTCCACCTCGAAGGTGCGGACCCCGGCCCGGAAGGGGGCCGGCCCCACCCGCGTGAGGCCACCGCGGTCGAGAAGGAGCACGCCCGCCTCGCCGTCGAGTGCCCCCCCGACCCGCTCCACCTCGAGCGCGCTCCGGCCGGGCGGGAGATCCGCGAGCTCCAGGGTGAGCTCGGAGCCATCGGCGGCCAGGACCGCGGCCGTGGAGACGTCGACGGGATCGACCCGGTCGCGGTCCGGGTCGTCGATCCCGGCGAAGAGGAGGACCCGGGCCGAGGCACCCGGCTCGAGCGGCGGCTCGAAGGCGATCCGCGCGGTGGTCTGCGGGGCAAGGAGGACCGTGCCCGGGGCAGGTTCGAGGGGAAGGATCGCGCCGCGCGCCGGGAGCGCTCCCGTGCCGGGCAGCGCCAGCACCCCGGCGAGCACGACCGCAAAGGTGCCGGTCTTCTCCGCCGACTCGAGGGCCCACCTCCACCCCGACCTCCGCGTCCGCGTCGGCATCCGCATCCGAGCGCCTCCCTCCGCTTCCGCCGCCGGCCCCCACGGCCGTCTTCGGTGCGCGGAGCCGCGGCGTCCCCAGGCCGCGGTACGCAGCTCACACACGGCACGCGCGGGCCATGGCCCGCACCGCACCGACGCCTCGGCCCGTACCCGGCCGCCCCACCACCTCTCAGGGCCGGGGGCGAGCCCCGGTGGATTCCATCCTACCCCAGGCCGGGGTGGAAGAGGCCTGCCGGCCCTCGCCTGCCCCGTGCGCCCGCCCCGCGGCGCACCTAGAAGGTGTACCGGAGCGTCAGGAAGAGCTCGTCCTTCTCGTGGATGGCCGCGAGCCCGTTCTGCACGAAGTCCTTGCCTGCGTGGCGGCCCACCCGGTTCTGGGGCCCGAAGGGGTGGAGCGGGGCGTTGCGGGACTCGAAGCGCCCGAAGAAGACCGCCCCCCCCACGGTGACCGAGAAGTTCTCCGTCATCCGGTAGGCGATGCTCGGCAGGAAGGCGCCGGAGTTCGAGCCGAAGTCGTAGACCACCACCCCGGTCGGCAGCAGCCGGTCCTGGAAGTATCCGGTGGTGACCGCGAGGGTGAAGAAGACGTTCCAGGGGCCGTTCGGCTGCACGATTCCCGTGCGGTAGTCCTCGAGGTACTGGAAGAACCACTGCGTGTTGATGAAGAAGGTGCGGTTGGCGTTCAGGAAGTTGATGAACGTGGGCCGGTCCACGGAAACCGTCAGGTTGTAGGCGTCCACGTCGCGGAGCCCCTCGAGCTCTTCCGAGTCGCTCAGGGGAATTCCCGGAATCCAGGTGAACTCGAAGCTCCAGTTCGTCTTGGTCTGGTCCTCGGCGAAGTCCATCGAGAAGCCGAGCACGTTGCGCTTCTCGTAGCGGAGCGCGATCTCCTGCCCCGTGGCCCAGGCGAAATCCCGCCGCCCGAAGCGGCCGTTGCCCCCGGCCCGGACCGTGGGCCGGGTCACGCCCGTGAGCGCCAGCAGCCCCTGGACCACGTTGCAGAACTGGGGCCTCCGGAAGGAGCAGCCGTCGTTCCGCAGCGGATTGAAGGGGTCGAACTGCGCGATGTTCTCCACCAGGCCGGCCGGATCCGCGAAGGGATCGCCGGGAACCCGCGAGACCGCAACCGCCATCATCAGGAAGTTCCAGGAGAGGATCGCCATCTCGCTCCGGAACGCCTGCCCCGTGAACGGGTGCACCTGCCCCCCCGTGGTGCCGTCGACATTCGGGTCGTAGCCGGGATCTCCCGGCGCCCGGCATCCGGGGAGGATCAGGAGCTGCCCCCCCTCGTAGCGGGTGCACACCGGTCCGCCCTGGAAGCCCACGGTCCCCGGCTGGGCCATGCCTCCGTCGAGCACGTCCCAGAAGGTCCCGAAGGTGCCCTCGAATCCCGGCCAGCTCTGGAAGAGCGCGCTCGCCTCGGCGTTGAGCAGATCGACTCCCTGGATGTCGCAGTGGGTGCCGTAGAAGGGCCCGCAGCCGAGGAGCGCCTCCTGGGCGTCCGAGAGGAAGGGGCTGAGGAGTCCCTGGCGCCAGGTGTCGACGTTCGTGTTGAGAGCCGGGTCGGCCCCGAAGTCCGCGACGTTCAGCGGCGCCCCGTCCAGGGGGTCGGCCTGGATCGGAACCAGGGGGGTCGGGTAGTTCCCATTGGGCGGGGCCCACGGGGTCTTGAGGTTGAGGCCCCGCAGCGAGAAGTCCTGGTGCATCCAGCCCGCGGCCACGAATGGCTGGAGCTGGTTGTAGGTCTCGATCACGAAGCGGCCGGCTCCCGCGAGCGCCTCGGGTCCCTTCAGGCCCCCGGGAACCGTGCTGAAATTCTGCCCGGAGAGCATGGCGCTCAGGGAGTGCGTCAGCACCGGAGCCTGCTGGAAGGTCGCGAGACCCACGGCCGGATCCTTGATGGTGCGCTCGAAGGAGTTCCAGATCCCGAAGATGCCGCAGGCTTCGGGGCTCACCGTGGGCAGGCCCGAGGTGACCGTCGCGGCGCAGATCTGGTGGAAGATCTGCTGGTTCACACTGTGCCTCGCCAGGGCGG
>JALSIO010000192.1 GCA_026989995.1 Myxococcales bacterium | reverse complement strand
GCGGCTCGGCGTCGACCAGTTCCCCAACATCGAGTTCCCGGTGCTCACGGTGACCGCCACGCTCGACGGAGCCACACCGGAGGGCATGGAGGAGGACGTCACGGACGTCCTCGAGGAGCAGCTCAACACCATCGCGGGCGTCCGCTCCATCCGCTCGGTCTCCGGGCGCGGATACAGCCAGATCACCGTCGAGTTCCAGCTCGGCACCGACCTCGACGTGGTCGCGCAGGACGTGCGCGACAAGGTCGCGAGCGTGCGCCGGGAGCTCCCCGCCCGGACGGATCCGCCGGTCGTCTCGCGCTTCGACCCCAACGACTCCCCCGTGCTGTGGATCCCCTTCGACCTCGACCGGCCGCTGGTGGAGGCGAGCGAGTACGTCCGCCGCCAGGTGATTCCACAGATCGAGACCATCCCGGGTGTGGCCGGTGTGGCCATGTTCGGCCGGGTGGACCGGAACATCCGGATCTGGCTGGACGGTGACGCCCTGCGCGCCCGGGGGCTCGCGGCGCACGACGTGCTCGCGGCCCTGCACCGGGAGCACGTGGAGGCCCCGGCCGGCGAGGTGGGCAGCGGGGCGCGGGAGTTCGCGGTCAAGACCGATGCCGAATTCGACAGCATCGAGGCCCTCGAGCGCCTGGTGGTGGCCGAGCGCGACGGGGCCGTGGTGCGCCTCGCCGACGTCGCGCGGGTCGAGGACGGCACCGAGGACCTCGATGTCATCGCCCGCTACCGGGGCGAGGACAGCGTCGGCATCGGTGTCATCAAGCAGAGCGGCGGCAACACGGTGCAGGTGGTCGACGAGGTCCGGCGCCGGCTGGACGAGATCCAGCGGATCCTCCCGGCGGGGATCGCCCTGCACGACGGCGCCGGCTTCATCGACTTCTCCCGGGGCGTGCGGGAGGCGGTGGCGGAGACGGAGTTCGCCCTGCTCTTCGGCGGCCTGCTCGCGGTGTTCGTGGTCTTCGTCTTCCTGCGCCGGACCCGCCCGACCCTGGTGGTGGCGGCGGCAATTCCCGTCTCCCTGATCACCACCTTCGGGCTGGTCTACCTGGCCGGCTTCACCCTGAACACGATGACACTGCTCGGCATGACGCTCGCGGTGGGCGTGGTCATCGACGACGCCATCGTCGTGCTCGAGAACATCGAGCGGCACCGGAGTCAGGGGCGAAACGCCCGGGAGGCGGCCAGCCTCGGCACCCGGGAGATCGCCTTTGCCGCCACGGCGGCCACCATCTCCGTGGCCGCGGTCTTCGTCCCGGTGGCCTTCGTCGAGGGCCTCGTCGGGAGCTTCCTGGCGGATTTCGGTGTCACCGTGGCGGGTTCGGTGCTGATCTCCCTCTTCGTGGCCCTGACCCTCACGCCGATGCTCGCGGCGCGCATGCCGCCGCCGGCGCCTCGGGCACCGGGAAGCATCTACGTGCGGCTCGAGCGGGGCTTCGAGCGGCTCGAGGCGGCCTACCGCCGGGTCCTCTTCCTGAGCCTCGATCACCGCGGGGCCACGCTCGCCATCGCCGGCGGGACGATGCTGCTCGCGGTGGGGGCCGCCTCGCTGCTGGAGACGGAGTTCTTCCCGCCGGCCGACGAGGGCATCTTCTTTGCGCGGATCGAGGCCCCCCCGGGCACCCCGCTCGAGGCCACCCTCGAGTACCTCAAGCGGGACGAGGCCTGGATGCTGGCCCAGCCCGAGGTGGCGGGGCTCTTCTCGGCGGTCGGAACCCACGGCGGAGGCGATGCGGCCTCGCGGATCTCCCAGCCGAACAAGGCGATGATCTTCGGCAACCTGATCGACCGGGCGCACCGCGAGCGAAGCGTCATCGAGATCATCGAATCGGCCCGCCGCGAGCTGCAGCGGATCCCGGGGCGGATCATCCGCGTGTTCAACCCGAGCGAGATCATGAGCACCGGCGGGCGGGGCGGGGCCTTCGAGGTCGAGATCCTCGGCAACCTGCCACTGGCCGAGCTCGACCGCCTGGCCCGGGAGTTCAAGGAGCGCCTCGCCGCCCTCGGCGGATTCGTGGACCTCTCGTCGAGCCTCGAGATGGGGCTCCCGGAGCTGCGGGTGGTGCCCGACCGGGACAAGGCAGCCGCCCTCGGCGTGGACGCCCGCACCGTGGCCGAGGCCCTGCAGATGATGCTCGGCGGGATGGACGTCGGGGTCTTCAAGGAGGCCGGCCACCGCTTCGACATCCGGATGCAGCTCGAGGAGGAGGATCGGCGCGATCCGGAGGCCATCCGGACGCTCTACGTGCGCAACCGGCGCGGCGAGGTGGTGGAGCTCCGGAACCTGGTCCGTCTCGAAACCGGCGCGGCGGCCTCGGCGATCACGCGCACGGCGAGGCAGCGCTCCGTGCGGGTGGCGGCCAATCTCTCGGGCCGCACCCTCGGCGAGGCGATCGCCGATGCGCAGGCGGTCGCCCGCGAGATCCTGCCCGAGGGAGCGCGGCTGGTCCTGGCCGGGCAGGCGGAGGCCATGCGGGAGGGTGCGCAGCAGTTCGCCCTCGCCATCGGCCTCGGGATCCTCGTGATCTACATGGTCCTCGCTGCGCAGTTCGAGAGCCTGGTCCACCCGCTCACGGTGATGCTCGCGCTCCCCCTGGCGATGGTCGGCGCCCTGGGTGGGCTGCTCGTCACGGGCAACACCCTGAACCTCTTCAGCATGATCGGGATCCTCCTCCTCTTCGGGCTGGTGACCAAGAACTCCATTCTCCTCGTGGACTACGCCAACCAGCTCCGGGCCCGTGGACTCGACAAGCGGGAGGCCATCCGGCAGGCCGCGCCGGTCCGGATGCGGCCGGTGCTGATGACCGCGCTCTCCATGATCTTCGGCGTGCTGCCCGCCGCCATCGGCCTCGGCCCCGGGGCCGAGTCGCGGCAGCCCATGGCCGTGGCCACGGCCGCGGGGATGTTCTCCTCCACGCTCCTGACCCTGCTCGTGGTCCCGGTCTTCTACCTCCTCCTCGACGACGCTGCCGAGTGGCTCCGCGCGCTGTTCCGGCGCCGTGGCCCCCGACACGGCGCCGCCGCGGGGATCCCCCCCGCCTGAGTTCCAGTGGCGAGGCACCCCGGGGAAGGACGACCCGGCTCCCCTCCGCGCGGATCGGGTCGTTCCCTTGCGCCCCGCCCGAGCGGGAAGGGCTTCGGGGAACGACTCCGGGCCCGCTGGGGTGCGGGGTGCGGGGTGCGGGGTGCGCGTCCGACCACCAGGATGCCCCCGCGGGGCTGCAGGGCAGGGGTCCGGGATCGGGGGGGCCGAACGCGGAACGAAAGTTCCACACCGGCACCCGCGACCGGCATACAATCGCGAGACTGGGGCCTCGTCCCCTCGGGTTGCCTCGTCCCCTCGGGTTCGGGGGTGAGGCGCCCGGTCGTCTTCCTCGGGCGCCCTGGACCGGGCCCGGGGAGCTTGTGGCCACGGTGGCAGGGAGGGTTCGATGCGGAACGGGGTGGGATCGAGCAGCAGGGGAGTCACCATCGGATCGGTCGGTCTCGGCGCGAGGCGCCTTCGGGTGGCCCTGCTCGCCGCGGTGTTCCTGTCGACGGCGGGCGCGCTTCCGGCCTCGGCGCAGTTCCGGGTCCTCGTGACCAACGACGACGGGGTGGCGGCACCGGGCCTCGATGCGGTGGTGGAGGCGCTGCGCGGGAACTCCGCCCTGGTCGTCGACGTGGTGGCGCCCGCGGCGAACCAGAGTGGCACCGGCGACAAGACCACACCGGCCTCCTCCACCTTCGACGTCACGGCCGCCACCACCGCGAGCGGCTACCCGGCGCTCGCGGTGGACGGCTTCCCCGCCGACACGGTGCTCTTCGCCGTGCGGCACGTGCTTCCCGCACCTCCGGACCTCGTGGTCTCCGGCATCAACACCGGGCAGAACGTCAGCCGCGAGATCGCCGCGATCTCGGGCACCGTGGGCGCGGCGCTGACCGCCGCCCGGCTGGGGATCCCGGCCATCGCCGTGAGCCAGGGTCTCGCCGCCGGCATCGACTTCCAGCAGGCGGCCGGCTACGTGGCGAAGCTCGTGGAGCGGCTCCGCCGGAGCCGGGGCCTTCTCCGTGTGTTCCAGAGCCGGGACGTCCCGGGCCAGGCCCTGGCGCTCAGCCTGAACTTCCCGACCTGCACCGCGGGTGCCGTGCGCGGTGTCCGCGTCGTTCCGCTCGGCCCGCTCGCGACGGTCACCGGCTACGCCCAGCTCCAGGGGAGCGGGAATACCGGGACCTTCCAGCCCGTGGCCAACTCCGTGAATCCCTTCGCCCCCGTGGACTGCACCTCCACGCTCGAGGGGCCGGTCACCGACCTCGAGGCCTTCGCGAACGGCTTTGCCAGCGCCACGCCGCTCGGCGCGGACCTCACCACGACCGGTGTGCGGCTGCGGCGGTTCCGTTTCGCGGAGCGGATCGGCTTCTGAGCGCCGCGGTGGGGCGGCCCCCGACTCGACGCTCGATGGCGTTCGCCACCTGCCTCCTCGCGGCGCTGCTCGCCGTCGCGCCC
>JALSIO010000191.1 GCA_026989995.1 Myxococcales bacterium | reverse complement strand
GGCGGGGCCGGGCAGCGCCTGGCCGCCCTCTGGTCGCGGCTCCCGGTGCCGGTGGCGACGGCGCTCGGCTCGCGGCTCCGCCGCCGGATCGCGAGCTGAGCGCGCTGCGGGCTCCGGAGCGGCGCTCGAGCGGAAGCGGCTGCGCCCTCCGCGCTCCCGCGGTGGCCACGGGTTGCCGCCGAAACCGGGGCGCTCGGGCCGGCGCGCAGGGCACCCGGGGCGGGACGGCGTTCGGCGGCCGCGCGCCCGAGACCTACAGCCTACAGCCGCCGGTGTTGGAGCGCGGGCAGGGCACGGCGGATCCGCTCCTGGTGGTCGAGGTCGAGATCCGCGGTGATCACGCAGGGCCGGTCCGGCGCCTGGGCCAGCACCACGCCCCAGGGGTCCACGATCATCGAGCGGCCGTGGCTGGCGCGCTCCGCGCTGTGCGCGCCCCACTGCGCGGGAGCGAGGACGAAGGCCTGGTTCTCGATGGCCCGCGCCCGCAGCAGCACCTCCCAGTGGTCGCGGCCCGTCTCCCGGGTGAAGGCACTGGGAACGGCGAGGATCCGCGCGCCGCGCCGCGCGAGCTCGCGGTAGAGCTCGGGAAAGCGCAGGTCGTAGCAGACCGAGAGGCCGAGGCCTCCCCAGGGGGTGTCCGCGACCACGAGCTCGCTGCCCGGGGCCACCAGGGCCGATTCGCGGTAGCTGCCGCCGAGCGCCCCGGAGAGGTCCACGTCGAAGAGGTGGATCTTGCGGTAGACCGCGGCGACCGCCCCGTCCGGGGCGACCAGCACGCTGGTGTTGTGGATCCTCCCGTCGTCCCGCCGCTCCGGAAAGGTGCCCCCGAGCAGGAGCACGCCGTGCTTCCGGGCGAGGTCCCGCAGCGTTCCCACGATCTCGCCGTCGAGATCCTGGGCGCAGGGCACCGGGTCGCCCTCCCGCCGCAGGAAGGCGAAGTTCTCCGGGAACGCGACGAGGGACGCCCCACGGCCGGCCGCGTCGGCCACGGCCTCGCGGGCTGCGCGGAGGTTGAAGGCGAGGTCGTCGGTGGAACAGAGCTGCACCACCGCGGCGCGCACCACGCGCGCAGGCGCCGCCATGGCGAGGCCCGGGTCAGCCGCGGAACTCCTGCGGGTTCACGCCGGTGCGGCGGATCACGTCGTAGAAGTCCTTGCGGTCCTTCCTGGCGAGCCGGGCCGCGCGGCTGATGTTGCCCCCGCAGCGGCGCAGCAGACCCACCACGTAGCGGGTCTCGAAGGCGCGCTTGGCCTCCTTGAACGACGGCACGTCCTGCCCGTCGCAGGCGAGCAGGAGCGCCTCCGGCGAGATCGGATCGCCGCCCGCGATCTTGACCGCGTGGCGGATCCGTTCCCGGAGCTCCGCCACGTTCCCCGGCCAGAGCTCCGCGAGCAGCGCCGTACGCGCCTCGGGCGTGAAGCCCGCGGGGCGGACGCCGGCCTCCGCCGCGAACGCTTGGAGGAAGTGGGCGGCGAGCGGAAGGATGTCCTCCGGCCGCTCCGCGAGCGGAGGCAGGTCGATCCGGTGGTGCTCGATTCCGTCCGGCAGGAGCCCCTCGATCTCCACCTCGGCGGTCATCACCACCCGCGCCGCAAGCGGCGTTCTCGCCGTCTCGCCCTCCCGGGAGAAGCTCCCGGTGCGGATGGCCTCGGCGAGGGCGAGGCGGACGTCGGGGCGCAGACGGTCCACCCCGTCGATGACGGCCGTTCCCCCCGCCGCGCGGGCGAGAACCCCCTGGTAGTCGGCCGGGAGGAGGGTGTGGACGCCGCTCGCGCAACCGAAGACCTCCCGGGCGTGGAGCGCCTCGGGAATCGCCTCGGCGGCAATCACCTCGAGCGGACCGCTCGCCCGCGGCCCCCAGGAGTGCACGGCCCGCGCCAGGAGCTCCTTGCCGGTCCCGAGCGGGCCGAGGATCCACACCGGCAGGTCCGAGCCCGCTGCGGCGGTGGCCTGCTCCACGGCCAGACGGGTGGCCCGGCTCGTTCCCACGACGTAGTCTTCCCGCCGCCGCCCCACCGGCCGGAGCGCGGCGTCCCCCCCAAGCGACCGGCCCGTCTGGCCGGCGTGCGCCATGTCGGTCATGTCCGGAGCACCCCCATCCCTGTCCCGAACAGAAAACTATTGAGAATCCGCACCATTTGTCAACCAAAGTGCGAGTCGGGCGCGGTTGGGGGGGAACTCCGGGTACCCGCCCGGGGGGGTGGCCGGAGCCGAGGATCGCGTCCGGCAGGCATCATACCCGAGTTGGCGCCAAAGGGGGGATTTGGTGTCGGGTGAATCGCACGCGGAGGTCCCCGCGGGGCCGCGGATCCATCGCCTCCCCGACGACCTCGTCGACCAGATCGCGGCCGGCGAGGTGGTGGAGCGGCCTGCCTCGGTGGTCAAGGAGCTCGCCGAGAACGCGCTCGACGCCGGCGCCTCCCGCGTGCGGGTGGAGATCCGGGACGGGGGCCGGTCGCTGATCGCCGTCTCCGACGACGGCTGCGGGATGACCCGCGAGGAGGCCCGGCTCGCCCTCGAGCGCCACGCCACCAGCAAGATCCGCGACGCCGACGACCTCGCTCGGATCCGGACCTTCGGCTTCCGGGGGGAGGCCCTTCCGGCCATCGCGTCGGTGGCGCGGGTTCGGCTGCGCACCCGTGCCGCAGCCGCGGACGAAGCCTTCGAGCTCGAAGTGGAGGCCGGTCGCCTGCTCCGGGAGGGGCCGGCCGGGGGGCCGCCGGGCACCCGCGTGGAGGTGGCCGACCTCTTCGCCCCGGTTCCCGCGCGCCGGAAGTTCCTGAAGTCGGCCGCGACCGAGTGGGGCCACATCGCCGACTGGCTGACGCGCCTGGCCCTCGCCCGCCCCGAGCTCCACCTCGAACTCCTCCGCGAAGAGAGGCCGGCCCTGGCCTGGCCCGCCGTACGGGATCTGCGGGAGCGGGTCGCGGTGGTCCTCTCCGAGGACGATGCCGCATCCCTCGTCCCGGTGGAGGCGGAAGACGGTGCCCTCCGCCTCACCGGCTACGCGTCCCGGCCGGACCACCACCGGGCGAGCGGGGCGGGGATCCACCTGTTCGTGAACCGGCGGCCGGTCCGCGACCGGCTGCTGCGCCACGCCCTGCTCGAGGCGTATCGGGAGTGGTTGCCCCGCGGCCGGTTCCCCGCCGCGGTGCTCCACCTCGACTGCGACCCGGCGCGGGTCGACGTGAACGTGCACCCGGCCAAGTGGGAGGTGCGCTTCGCGGAGCCGCAGCGCGTCCACGCGCTGGTGCGGCGGGCGCTGCGCGAGGCCGTCTCGACGCGGGGGTGGCTCGGTGGGCCGGCGGCGGCCGGCCGGCCCGGCTCCGGGGCCGCGGATGCCGCGCCGCACGGACCGGGCCGGGGACGGGCGCCGAGCCGGGCGGCCGCGCCCGCCGAGGCCGGCTGGATCCTGGCGGAGCGCCCGGAGCCCGCCGCGGAGGAGGGGAGGGCGGGGCCCGTCCCGCGCCCGGGAAGCCCCGCCCCGGAGCGCCCCGTGCGGTTCTCCGACTTCCGACTGCTCGGGCAGCTCCACGCGACCTACCTCCTGCTCGAGGGTCCCGCGAGCCTCCTCCTCGTCGACCAGCACGCGGCCCACGAGCGGGTGCTCTACGAGGATCTGCGCGCCGGGCTCGCGGCGGGCGGCATCGCGCGCCAGGGGCTGCTCGGGCCGGCGCGGGTCGAGCTTCCGCCCGCCCTCCGCGCAGCGCTCGTGGAGGGTGCCGGCCACGCCGCGAAGCTCGGCTTCGAGATCGATCCCTTCGACGAGGAGTCGGTGCTCGTGCGGGCCGTCCCGGCGCTGCTCGCGGGACGCGACCCGCACCCGCTGGTCCGCGAGCTCGCGGAGGAGCTCGCGCGCGGCGGGGTGGACGCAGGCGCATCGCCGAGGCGGCCCATGCGCGACCTCGACACCGCGATCGCCACGATCGCGTGCCATGCGGCGGTGCGGGCCGGCGATCGGCTCGAGCCCCCCGAGCAGGCGGCCCTGCTGCGCGACCTCGACCGCATCCCGCACGCGCCGTGCTGCCCCCACGGCCGGCCGGTGGCGGTCCCGCTCCCGATCGAGGAGCTCGAGCGCCGCTTCGCGCGGAGGTAGCCCCGCCGGGCGGGCCGGAAGCCATCCGCTACCTTTGGCGCCCCGAAGGCGATCGCGTGCGGCGGGGAGGACCGGCTTCCACACCCCGGTGGCGGGCGCCGGCGGGCCGCCCCTCGAACGCGAGCCCGAGCCGATGTCCCGAGAGAAGACCTCGACGAGAAGATCCGCCCGGGAGCAGGGCTCCCGGAGCGACCCGGCGGTCCCCCGTGCGGTCGCCGAGCCGGCCGGGCGCCGGGTCGTGATCCTCACCGGCCCGACCGGCGCCGGCAAGAGCCGGCTCGCCCTCGACCTCGCGGAGCGATTCGCCGGGGAGGTCGTCAACGCCGACTCGATGCAGGTGTACCGCTTCATGGACATCGGGACGGCGAAGCCCGGCCCGGAGGACCGGGCCCGG
>JALSIO010000190.1 GCA_026989995.1 Myxococcales bacterium | reverse complement strand
CCGCTCCTCCCCGCGCCCGCCTGCCCCCGCGCCCCGTGCGCGTGGGGGCGCGCACGGCGGAATGGGAGGAGCGGGAGTTGGATGCCAACGCGCGAGGGGCTGCCGAGGGCACCCCCCCGGACCCGGGCGCGCCGCCCGGTGCTCTGGCAGGGGGGCGGCCGCTCGTGGACCCCCCGGCGGGCGTGCTCCCGCCGCCGCGGCGGGCCGCACTGCCCGCACCCGTTCCGCTCCGGTCGATGATCGGCCCCGGGGTGATCCTCGCGGGCCTTTCCATCGGGAGCGGTGAGTTCGTGCTCTGGCCGCGAATCACCGCCGAGTACGGGCTCGTCCTCTTCTGGGGGTGCGTGGCCGGGGTCACCTTCCAGTTCTTCCTGAACATGGAGATCGAGCGCTACACCCTCGCCACCGGCGAGAGCGCGGTGACCGGCTTCGTCCGCCTCGGGGCCGGCTTCGCCCCGCTCTTCCTCGTCCTGGGCCTCCTGCCCTGGATCTGGCCCGGCTGGGCCTCCGGCGCCGGAACGCTGCTCGCCATGGAGGTGGGCGGCGACCCGACGGCCCTCGCGGTGGCGGGGCTCGTCGCGTGCGGCGCGATCCTGACCCTCTCTCCGGTGGTCTACCGCTCGGTCGAGTGGCTGCAGTTCGCGCTCGTGGGGTCGATCTTCACGCTGGCGGTCTGGCTCGCCTTCGAGCTGGTGGATGCCGAGGCCCTGCGGGCACTCGCCGTGGGAGCGCTCCGCTTCGGCCGGGTGCCCGAAGGAATCGATCTCCCGCTGCTGCTCGGGGCCCTGGCCTTCGCCGGGGCCGGCGGCACCGTCAACCTGGCCCAGTCCAACTACGTGAAGGACAAGGGCTACGGGATGGGCGGGCTGGTCGGCCGGCTCACCAGCCCCTTCACGGGGCGCGCGGAGCCCGCCAGCGAGGTGGGCTTCGTCTTCCACGGGACGGCCGAGGAGGTGGAGCGCTTCCGGGTCTGGTGGTGGCGGGCCAACGTGGAGCACGCCCTCTCCTTCTTCCTGCTCTGTCTGCTCTCCCTCGCGCTCTTCTGCCTCTTCGCCTGGGAGCTCCTCCCCCGCGGCGGGCCGGTACCCGAGGGCTTCGGCTTTCTCGCGGCCGAGGCCACGGCGCTCGAGGCGCGCTTCGGTGCCGCGGGGCGCCATCTCTTCCTCTGGGCCGGCGTGGCCGTGCTCCTCTCGACGGAGCTCGCACTGCTCGACGCCGTCTCCCGGGTGGCGGCGGATCTCCTGCGGGCCGGGCCGCTCCGCGGCCGGGCGGGTCCGGGGCTTCCGGTGCTCTACGCGATGGTGGTCTGGGGCCTCGTGCTCTTCGGGGCGGTGGTGCTGGCCGCCGGATTCCAGGAGCCGCTTCTCCTGCTCATCACCTCGGCCGCCCTGAACGGGGGGGTGATGTTCCTGTACGGGGGACTGCTGCTGTGGCTGAACCTCCGGACCTTTCGGGGGCCCCTCAGGCCCTCGCCGCTTCGGAGGCTGGCCCTCGGGCTCGCGGTCGCCCTCTACGGGGTGGTGGCGGTGGTGACGCTCGTCGACCGCATCGCCGCCTGGCTGGGGGACGGGGCCGCCGCCTAGACGCCTTCGGCTAAGCTCCTGCGGCTGCCGGGCCCGCCTGGCTCGGGGTCTCGGGAGGTGTGGGGTGCGGGACCCGAAGCACATCATCGTCGTGGGCGGCGGGCTGATGGGCACCACCCTCGCCGAACGCCTCTCCAAGGACGGCTACGACGTCTCGATGGTGGAGTCGAGCCAGGGGCGCCTCCTCGAGCTCAGCGAGGGACTCGACGTCCGCCTGGTGCGGGGCAACGGCGCCACGGCGCCGGTGCTCCGCGACGCCGGCGTCGAGCGCGCCGGGCTCGTGCTGGCCGTGACCGACTCGGACGAGGCGAACCTCCTCGTGGCCTTTCTGGCGGCGCGGCGTTTCCGGGTGCCGAGGCTGGTCATCCGGATCCGGGATGCGGGCCACGAAGAGGCCTTCGCCCTGCTCCAGGAGTCGGGAGACAGCGCCTACGCGCGGGTCAACCCGGAAGCGGCGGCGGTGGAACGGATCACCCGCCTGCTCCAGGTGCCGGGCGCGCTCGACGTGGTCTCGTTCATGGACGGGCAGCTCCTCGTGGCGGGCTTCCGCATCGGTCCGCAGTCGGAGTTCGCCGGTCTTACCGTCGCCCACATGAAGCTCTTCTTCGCCGAGACCCCGGCGCTGGTGGCCGCCATCCAGCGGGGGGACCGCTGGATCGTTCCCCACGGTGAGGAGGAGCTCCACGTCGGGGACCTGGCCTATTTCGCCTTCGCCCGGGAGGAGCTCGACGGCATCCTCGCCCTCATCGGTGCCGCCTCCGAGGCCCGTCGCTACGTGGTCATCGCCGGGGCGAGCCGCATCGGCCTCGAGCTCGCGCGCCGGCTCGAGGCCGGCGATCACCGGGTGCTGCTGATCGAGGCCGATCCGGCCCGGGCCCAGGCCGCGGCGGATCTGCTCGAGGAGGCCGTGGTCATCCGGGGCGCCGCCACCGACCAGACGCTCCTCGAGGAGGAGGAGATCGAGAGGGCGTCGACCTTCGTGGCGGCCAGCGACGACCAGGAGGAGAACCTCGTCACCGCACTCCTCGCGCGCCGGCTCGGCGCCGCCCGTGCCTTCGCCGTGGTCGACAACCCGGCCCTGGTGCATCTGCTCGGCGAGATCGCCCTCGACGCGATCATCAGTCCCCGTCAGCTCGCCATCGGGCTCGCGCTCCAGTACGTGCGCGGCTCCCAGGTCTTCCAGGTGGCCGAGCTGCTCGAGGACCAGGTCGAGATCGTCGAGGCGGAGGCCCCCCCGGGCAGCCGGATCACCCGAGCGCCTCTGTGCGAGCTCGGGCTCCGCGGGGCGCTGGTCGCCGCCGTGCGCCATGGCGAGCAGCTGCGCGTGCCGAGCGGCGAGGACCGGGTGGAGGCCGGCGATCGCGTGCTGCTGATCGCAGCCACGGAGTCGGCCTCGAAGATCGCCGAGGACCTCCTCGGGGCCTGAGCCGGCGGTGCCCGGCGGGCGGATTCACAGGCGGATGCGCGGTTGGCGCCTCCCCCGCACTCCGCGCAGGATGGCTCCGGCCAGCATCCCGGTGGCCAGGATGGCGGCGCCCGAGATGAGGTAGGGCCAGCGGGCACCGGCTTCGAGGTCCCGGTTCCGCGTGCGGAGCGCTTCGAGCTCGCGTGCCTGCTCGGCGTTCTGCTGCTCGAGCTCGGCGCGGATCTCGCGCAGCGAGGAGAGTTCCGCCTCCGCGCGCTCCGCCCGCTCGCGGAGCTCGTTCACCTCGGCCTCGAGGAGCGCGAGGCGTCGGCGCGGCGGGGGCGTGGGGCCCAGGTAGCTCGAGGGCATCCATCCCTCGCGTCCGTTCGGGAGCCGCACCCGTGCCCAGCCGTCGTGCTCCTCGAGCAGGGTCACCCCCTCGCCGGTGGGAACCTGGGCGATGATCCGGTATCGCGTTCCCGGTCCCGTGCGGACGTTGAGGGTCAGGTCCCCCCCCACCCACCGCGGCTCCTCGGCCGCAAGGGCCCCTACGGGCAGCATCCACAGGACGACGGCGAGGCCGGCTGCCCGGATCGCGACGCGCCCGGAACCCGACGACCCCCGCCGCCCGATGGCGCCCTTCTGCACGGCATCCCTCCCCGGACCTCGTCGCGGTGGTCGCATGCGCAGCCTTCCGGGTCCCCAGCCCGAGCGCTCGCGGAACGGGGTCCGCGAGGGATCCGCGGCCCGGTCGGTGCGCCTCCTCCGCGTGGGCGCCGAGGGTATCGTGACCGACCGCCCTGGCGAGCGCACGGGCCGGGTGAGACACTCGGACGTGGAAGGTCGGACGGGGCTTTTCCCCTACTCGGCTCCGGATCCGATCGGTTCGCACGGACCGACCGGGATCCCGCCTGCCCGGGAGGACGGCAGCTCCGACTTCGATCGGCCGATGGAGGAGGGGAGCGCGAGGTGTGCGCCAGGGCCCTGGCCTCGCACCGGGCCACGGGGCGCGCGTCCCGTCACCTGTCGGAGGAGCCTGGTTGGAGCCGCGTCCTTGTCCGATCGACCGACGACGGGTCTCGGGTGGCCGCGGGTTCGGCTTCCTGCTGCTCGGCATCGCCGTCGCGGCCGGATTCGTCCCCGCCGCCGCGGGCGGTGTGGGTCCCGAGATCGCCGGAGTCCGGCCCGGGCCGGGGGAACGGGCCGTGGCGTTGCTCGAGGCGGGTGAGTCCTTCGCGGGCTCGTCGGTGGGCATCCGCGTGGTTGTGGTGCGGGGAGTCCACCCCGGTCTCGTCCTCTGCCTGACCGCGGCGGTGCACGGGGATGAGCTCAACGGGGTGGAGGTGGTCCGTCGCACACTGGGAGCCGTCTCCCCCGGGGAGCTCTCGGGCACACTCGTGGCGGTCCCGATCGTGAACGTCCACGGCTTCCAGCGCAACTCGCGGTACCTTCCGGACCGCCGGGATCTGAACCGGTATTTCCCGGGGAACCCGACGGGGAGCTCGGCCTCCCGGCTGGCCTTCACCCTCTTCGATCGGGTGATC
>JALSIO010000189.1 GCA_026989995.1 Myxococcales bacterium | reverse complement strand
GTGGTCGAGGATGACGCACCGCCCGTAGATGCCGAGGTCCCCGGCGAAGAGCACCCGCCCGTGGTTGGCGGCGGGCACGGGCGCGGCCGCGGTGGCGGCGAGGTCGTAGCCGAAGTGGGTGGCCCGGGAGACGGGCTCGCCGTCTACGACATAGGTGCGCTCCTCGGCGAAGCGGCTGGTCACGGCGGAGCCGGGCATCTGGAGGAAGGCCCCCCGAAAGAGCGGCTCGGGCGCCGACTGCGCCACGATCTCCCGGATCCGCACCTCGTTGGCTGCCCGGAGCTCCGTGTTGATCTTCTGGAAGGCGGCCACCGGGTCCCGCGCGTCGACCTCGTGGGCCTCCGCGAGTGGCGGGACCACTTCCCCGAGGAAACGCTGGGGAAGGCGGATGATGTCCGTGCGGAAGCGGCGCTCCCGGATCCGGACCGGCCAGCGGGCCCGCGCCCGGTTTCCCGCGCGGTCCTCCGCGATCACCGCCACGCGGGCCTCCCGCGGCGCATCATGGGGGATCGCGAAGAGCGCCACCCGGCGGCCGGGGGCACGGAGGCCCTCGGTCGCCGGGTGGGCCGGCCGGGGCCACGGCCAGGCGCGGAAGAAGGCCTTCCCGACCTCGACGCCGTCGTTCCGGGTCGGCTCGTCCACCGAGAAGGCCACGGCCCCGGAGCCGCCCCGCTGCACGTAGGTCAGCCCGCTTTCGACCGACACGCGGGGGCGGCGGCGGTCGATGACCACGCGCACCTCCCGCTCCACCCGGTTGCCGCGGAGGAAGTCGCGCCAGGAGTAGTCCCGCACCCGGAACACCGCGCGGGCCTCGCCGTCGGGGAGGCCCAGTTCGCCCGCGTCCACCTCGAACCGGAAGTGCTCCGGAGTGCGCCCGGCGGCGCCGCCCTCGAGGAGCCCTCCCTCGAAGCGGTGGTCCACCAGCAGGACCTCGCCGCCGGGGTGGGCCAGGGTCACGCGGAGGGAACGGAGACCGCTGCCCGGGTCGGAGAGGGTCACCTCCACCGGCACCGCACCCCGGCGGAGGTGGATGGGGGCGTCCAGGGCGAGCTCGGGTGGTGTTCCCTCGCAGCGGAGGAAGGCCGCCGCGCCGACCAGCGTGCCCAGGATCGCCAGGAAGAGGACGAAGCGCGCGCTCCCGCTCAAGGCCCCCCCGCCGGAGTGAGAGGCCGGAGTCTACCAGATGGACCGGCAGCCAGACGTTGACTCACCGCCGACCGTCCGGGATCCTCCGGCGGCCGCGCGGGGGTGGGAGCGGGCGCCGCCCGGGCGCCCCCCGGATCGCCGCTTCGGACACGGCGGCCGGCGCCGGGGAGGGGAGGCATGCGGAGACTCCGAAGACTCGTCCTCGTCCGCCACGGTGAGACGGACGGCCACTCGAGCGTCCGCTTCCACGGCCGGAGCGACGTGCCGCTCTCCGAGCGCGGCCGGGAGCAGATGCGGGAGGTTCGCCGTGCGCTCGGCCCGCTCACCTTCGAGCTGGTCGGGGCCAGCCCCCTGCGTCGCTCCCGCGAAGGGGCCTGGATCGTCGGAGGGGGGGTACCCGTCCGGCTCTTCGCCGAGTTCGCCGAGATCGATTTCGGGATCTTCGAGGGGCTCACGTTGGAGGAGATCCGGGCCCGCTACCCGGTGGCCTTCGAGGACTGGCAGGCAGATCCGGACCACTTCGAGTTTCCGGGTGGTGAACCGCGGGAGGCCTTTCGCGCCCGGGTGGCCGAGGGTGTCGCGAGGCTGCTCGCCGATCCCATCTACTCGGCCCTTCTGGTGATCCACAAGGGTGTGATTCGCGAGATGGTCCGCCAGCTCGCCGGTGCCGAGCTCGACCGCGACCGACCGGCCCTCGGCCAGGTCCTGTGGCTGACCCGGGAGGACGACGGCAAGTTCGCGATCGGTCGGCACTCGAGCATTCCGCCGGCGCTCGACCCCTTCTGCCGGCTCTGAGCGCGGCCGGAGGCCGCTCGCCCTCGCCTATTCCTCCTCCTGCTCCCGGAGCCGCGCGAGAACGCCCAGGTCCTCGAGGGTGGTGGTGTCTCCCACCACCTCGCGGCCGGCGGCGATGTCCCGCAGCAGGCGGCGCATGATCTTTCCGGAGCGGGTCTTGGGGAGCGCGTCGGTGAAGCGGATCTCGGCCGGCCGGGCGATGGGCCCGATCTCGTGGGCCACATGGCGGCGGAGCTCCTCCACGAGCTCCGCTTCCGCCTCGAAGCCGAGCGCCGGGGTCACGAAGGCCACGATGGCGGTGCCGGTGATCTCGTCGGGCCGGCCCACCACCGCGGCCTCGGCGACCGCCGGGTGGGACACGAGTGCGCTTTCGACCTCCATGGTGCCGATGCGGTGGCCCGAGACGTTCATCACGTCGTCCACCCGGCCCATCACCCAGAAGTAGCCCTGCTTGTCGCGGTGGGCACCGTCGCCGGCGAAGTAGTAGCCCTTGTGGCGGAAGCGCTTCCAGTAGGTCTCGCGGTAGCGGGCCGGGTCGCCCCAGATGCCGCGCAGCATGCCCGGCCAGGGGTGGGTGATGACGAGGAAGCCGCCGTCCGGGGGCTTCACCTCCTCGCCCTCGTCGTCCACCACCGCGGCGTGGATCCCGGGGAAGGGAACCGTGCAGGAGCCGGGCTTGGTGTCCACCGCGGCGGGGATGGGTGAGATCATGATCCCGCCCGTCTCGGTCTGCCACCAGGTGTCGACGATGGGACATCGCCGCCCGCCGACCACCCGGTGGTACCACATCCACGCCTCCGGGTTGATGGGCTCTCCCACGGTTCCGAGCAGGCGGAGGGAGGAGAGATCGTGCTTGCGCACGTGCTCCTCGCCGAGGCGGATGAAGGTGCGGATGGCCGTGGGGGCGGTGTAGAAGACCGTCACACGGTGTCTTTCGATGATGTCCCAGAAGCGGTCGGGGCCCGGGTGGGTGGGGGCGCCCTCGTACATGAGGGTGGTCGCCCCGTTGGCGAGGATCCCGTAGATCACATAGGAGTGGCCGGTGATCCAGCCGATATCAGCCGTGCACCAGTAGGTGTCGGTGTCCTTCAGGTCGAAGATGGCGTGGGCCGTGGTCGTCACGTGGGTGAGGTAGCCGCCGGTGGTGTGGAGGATGCCCTTGGGCTTGCCCGTCGTCCCGCTGGTGTAGAGGATGAAAAGCGGGTGCTCCGCGTCGAGCTTCGCCGGCGGGCAGACGGGCGAGGCCTCCCGCATCAGGTCCTCCCACCAGTGGTCCCGCCCGGGGACCATGTCCACCGCGTCGCCGGTGCGCCGCACCACCACCACGTTCCGGACGCTCCCGGCCTCGGCGCGGAGCGCCTCGTCCACGGCGGCCTTGAGCTTCACCGTGCTGCCCCGCCGGTGGCCGCCGTCGGCCGTGACCACCGCCACGGCCCCGGCATCGTGGATGCGGTCGCGCAGGGCCTCTGCGGAGAATCCGCCGAAGACGATGCTGTGGGGCGCGCCGATCCGGGCGCAGGCCAGCATGGCGATGGCCAGCTCCGGAATCATGGGCATGTAGATCGCGACGCGGTCTCCCTTCCGGACACCGAGATTCTTGAGCACGTTGGCGAAGCGGCAGACCTCGCGGTGGAGCTGCCCGTAGGTGAGCACCCGCACGTCGCCCGGCTCGCCCTCGAAGACGATCGCCGCCTTGTTCCGGCGCCACGCGTTCGGTCCCTCGAGGTGCCGGTCCAGGCAGTTGAACGAGGCGTTGAGCTTCCCGCCCACGAACCACTTCGCGTTGGGCCACTTGAAGCGCAGGGTCTCCTTCCAGGGCGTGAACCAGCTCACGTGCTCCCGCGCCATCCGGGCCCAGAAGCGCTCGGGCTTCTCGCCGAGCTTCCGGTACTCGCGCACCGTCTTCTTGTTCCAATTGGCCTGGCGGACGAACTCGGGGCTCGGCTTGAAGACGCGCTTCTCGCGGAGCAGGCTCTCGATCTCGGCCATGGACGGGCTTCTCCCTTCGGTGCTCTCAGCCGCCGCGCACGAGCGCCTCGACCTCCTCGGGGCGCTTGGGAATGGCGGCGGTCAGATTCTCGATGCCGTCCTCGGTGACGACCACGTCGTCCTCGATGCGCACGCCGATGCCCCGGAACTCGGGCGGAGCCTTCTCGTCGCCCGCCGCGATGTAGAGCCCGGGCTCCACCGTGAAGACCATTCCGGGCGCGAGCGGTCGGGGGCTCCCGCGCCGCACGTAGGCTCCGACGTCGTGCACGTCGAGCCCCAGCCAGTGGCTGGTGCGGTGCATGTAGTAGGGAGCCAGCGCCCGGGATTCGAGGAGATCCTCGGTCGCGCCGCGGAGGAGGCCGATCTCCACGCACCCCTCGGCGAGCGAGCGCACCGCGGCGTCGTGGATGGCGTCGAGGGTCGCGCCGGGGCGGGCCTGGGCGAGCGCGGCCTCCTGGGCGGCGAGGACCACTTCGTACACGGCGCGGTGGGGGCCTCCGAAGCGCCCCCCCACCGGGTAGGTGCGCGTCACGTCCGAGGCGTAGCCCTCGAGCTCGCACCCCGCGTCGATCAGCACCATCTCGCCGCCGCGGAGCGCGTCC
>JALSIO010000188.1 GCA_026989995.1 Myxococcales bacterium | reverse complement strand
GGTCGTCGGCGCAGCGGTAGTGGTTCCAGAGGGGATTGCCCGTCCGCGAGCGGTCGGCGCGCTGCAGGGGGACGCCCATCATGAGCAGGGAGGAGATGGAAAGCCCCTGAAGCGCCATCATGCTTCCCAGGTGCGAGGCGTCCACCACCTGCCCCACGCCGTGGCGCTCGCGTGCCACGAGGGCGGCGAGCACGCCGTAGGCCAGCACGATGGCCCCCATCTGGTCGGCGATTCCCCCGGCGACGGCCAGCGGCGGGTGATGGGGCTCGCCGGCCGCGTACATGATGCCCGAGCGGGCGAGGCCGAGGTGATCGAAGGACGGCTCTCCGCTCTCGGGCCCTTCCGGGCCGTAGCCGGTGGCGTTGGCGTAGATGAGCCTCGGGTTGCGCTCCCGGAGGGTCTCCGCCCCGAGCCCGAGCCGCTCGGCGACCCCCTTGCGGAAGTTCTGGACGAAGACGTCCGACCGCTCCACGAGCCGGTAGACGATCTCCCGGGCCTCGGGCTTCTTGAGATCGAGGGTGAGGCTCTTCTTGTTGCGGTTGTTCGCCTCGAAGTAGAAGTTGGGGCGATCCGAGAGGTCGACCCCGCTCATGGCCAGGATGCCGCGCCCGGGGTCGCCGGTCACGCGGTCCTCGATCTTGATCACCTCGGCGCCGAGATCGCCGAGCATCGAGCTCGCCACGGGACCCTGCTGCCAGATGGTCCAGTCGATCACGCGGATGCCGTCGAGGGGCATGGGCATGGGGCTTCCTCCCGGGATCAGGCCAGATAGTTGGAGCCACCCACCCGGGTGGCCTTGGGGTCGAGGCGGACGTGCACCACGGCCGGGCGGTCCGCGGCGAGGGCCCGCTCGAGGGCGGGCCGGATCTCCTCGGGACGCTCCACGTACTCGGCGTGTCCGCCGACGGCCTCGGCCCACTGTTCGTAGCGGGCGGGAAGCAGCGCGGCGATCGGGGGCGAGCCCGGGGGCAGCATGTGGTCCTGGATGAGGTGGCCCGCGATGCCCTCGTTGTCGGCCACCACGAAGACCACCGCCACGCCGAGGCGGGCGGCGGTCTCGAGGTCCTGCATGGCGGCGCCGAAGGCGTAGTCCCCGAGGACGGCCACCGAGGGGAGGTCCGGGCGCGCGAGGCGGGCGCCGATCGCGTAGCCCACCCCGGTGCCCATGCAGCCGGTGGTTCCGGCGTTTAGCACCGTGCGGGGCTGGAAGGCCGGGAGCACCGCGCGGCAGATCCCCATGATGGTCTCGCCCTCGCTGGTCACCACCGCGTCCCGGCCGACCACCTCGCGGACCTCCCGCACCAGCCGGTAGGGGTGGATGGGGAGGGCGTCGCTCTCGAGCAGCTCCCGCAGGCGCGCGTCGTTCTCCGCCGCCCGCTCCCGCAGCCCCGCGAGCCAGCCCGGATCCACGCGGAGCTTCCGGCCTTCGAGGGCTTCGGCCAGCGCCGCCGTTCCGGCCGCGGCGTCGGCGGTGATTCCGAGTTCCACCGGGGCGGCGCCGAAGAACTCCTCGGGTTCGACGTCGACCTGCGCGATGCGCACGTCGGGCCGGTAGCGCGGCGGGCGCCCGAAGCCGAAGATCCAGTTGAAGCGCCCGCCCACCAGAAGGATGGCGTCGGCGCCGGAGAGCGCCGCCGAGCGCGCGGCGTTGACGAAGCGCGGGTCGTCGTCGGGGATCACGCCGCGGGCCATGGGGGAGGCCACGTAGGGGATGCCGCGGGCCACGAGCCGGGCGAGGGCGTCGCCCGCCTCCGACCACGCCGCGCCCTTGCCGACCAGCAGAAGCGGACGCTCCGCCCCGGCGATGAGATCGGCGGCCCGCTCCACCACCGCGGGGTCCGGATGCGGCGCCGAGATCCGGGGGGCGTCCCGGAGCACGGCCCGCTCCTCCGGGATGCGCCGCGCCACCGTCTCGCCGGGAAAGTCGAGATAGACCCCGCCCGGGCGGCCGGCGATGGCCCGCCCGAGGGCGAGATGGAGCCACTCGCCGATCCGCTCCGTGCGGTCCACGGCGCCGGTCCACTTGCAGGCCGGGCGGGCGAAGGCGAGCTGGTCGGCCTCCTGGAAGCCCCCCACGCCGCGGGTGCCGGCGTAGGCCGAGCCCCCGAGGACGACGAGCGGCATGGAGCCCTCGGTCGCGGCGTGGAGCGGGGTGACGGCGTTGGTCATGCCCGGGCCGGAGCCCGTGATCACCACGCCCGGACGCCGGCTGAGCCAGCCCCAGGCCGAGGCCATGAAGCCCGCGTTCTCCTCGTGGCGGCAGCCCACCACCCGCAGGCCCTCGGCCTGTGCGCCGGCGAAGACCTCGATCATCGGGCCCGCCACCACCCCGAACACCGTGTCGATGCCCGCCCGCCTGAGCTGCCGGGCCGCGATGCGCCCGCCGTCGATCTCCGCCATGGGCTCGCTCCTCCCGCCGGCATTCTACACGGGGACCGCGGCGGCGCCGGCGCGGGGCCCCGGGGCGGAGGGGGCGGAGCGCGCGACACCGGATCGACACGCTACCGCGTCATCCGAGCAGCAGCACCCGGGTCGAACGCGGGCCGTGGGCTCCCACCACGAGCGCCTGCTCGATGTCTGCCGTCTTCGAGGGACCGGCCACGAAGCAGCCGAAGCCCGGCCGCGAGGGGCGAAGGCAGCGGTAGGCGTCCTCGAGGGTGGGGACCAGGGAGCTCGCGGGGACCACCAGGACGAGGTCCTCCACCAGGAAGGGAAGGGCCCGGTGGGGCAGGCCCTCGTCGGTGACGAAGACGGCTCCACTCTCGGCCACCGCCAGCCGCCCCGGGAGGAGCGCCGCCCGCACCGCGGCCACTTCCGCGGGCGGCGCGCCGGCCCCGGGCAGGCGGCCCCGGCCCGGGTGGAGCGAGGGCGAGGCGGAGAAGACCGGTCCATCGCCGCCCAGGCAGGGAAGCGCCGCGAGGAGCGCGCGGGCGCGCTCGTCGTCCGGAGCGCGGAGAAGCTCGCCCCCGGCGCGGGCGAGCCCGGCGGCGAAGCGTTCCACCAGCTCCTCCGAGGGCGCGACGCCACGCGCAGGTGCGGCGGTGGCGGGCGTGCCCGCGCTGGGTGCGCCCGGCGCGGCCACCGGCCCCTCCTCCCGGCCGGCAGCGGGGAGCGCCCGGGCCACCGCGTCGAGCACCTCGGTCCGGGTGTCGTCCGCCCTCGGTGCCGCCCGGCGGAGCTCCGGGTGGCGCTCGAAGAAGCTCGGGCCGGAGGTCGCCGGCATCCGCCGGCCCCGGAGGAGCTGCGGCCGGAGGCGCTCCGGCAGGTGCGCGAGCGCCGGCGACATCCGCCGGGCGAGCGCCGCAGCACGCCGGAAGAGTGCCGGTCGCCGGAGGACGGCGGCGGCGAGGGGCAGCGCGAGGTGGCCGGCTGCCGGCGCTGCGCCCGCGCGGCGCACGGCGTGGCGGAGGGATACGAGCTGCCGGGGCAGCGGGATCTCCACCGGGCAGACTTCCTGGCAGGAGCCGCACAGGGTGCAGGCGAAGGGCAGGGAGGCGTGTCGCGCGGGCGCCCGTGCCGCCTCCACCACGGAACCCACCGGGCCCGGCAGCGTGGCGGCGTAGCTGTGGCCGCCGCTTCGCCGGTACACCGGGCAGGTGTTGAGACAGGCCCCGCAGCGGATGCAGGCCAGGGAATCGCGGAGCACCGGGTCTGCGAGAAGTCCGCTTCGCCCGTTGTCCACCAGCACGATGTGCAGCTCCGCCCCCGGCCGGGGGCCGTGGAGATGGGTGGTGTAGACGGTCTGGTCCTGCCCCGTGGCCGAGCGGGCGAGCACGCGCAGCAGCACGCCGAGGTCCTCCCAGGCCGGGACGAGCTTCTCGATGCCGCAGCTCGCGATGTGGAGTGCGGGCAGGGAGATCCCGAGATCGGCGTTGCCCTCGTTGGTGCACAGCACGAGGCCCCCGGTCTCCGCCACGGCGAAGTTCACGCCCGACAGGCCCGCTTCGGCGGCGAGGAAGCGCCGGCGGAGGTCCCGGCGGGCCGCGGCCACGAGGCGGGCCGGATCGCACTCCCCGGGCGGGGTGCCGAGCTCGCGGTGGAAGAGCTCGCCGATCTCCTCCCGGCGCAGGTGGATCGCCGGCATCACCAGGTGGCTCGGCGGCTCCCCGCGGAGCTGCACGATCCGCTCGCCGAGGTCGGTGTCCACCACCTCGATGCCCCGCGACTCGAGATGCCGGTTGAGGCCGCACTCCTCGGTGAGCATCGACTTGCTCTTCACCACCCGGCGCGCCCCGCGGGCGGCGAGGAGGTCGGCCACGATGCGGTTGTGCTCCCGGGCGTCGCGGGCGAAGTGCACCCGGGCTCCGAGCTCCGTCGCCCGGGCCTCGAATCGGGCGAGGAGCTCGGGAAGCGCGGCGAGCGCGCGCCGGCGAACCTCCGCCGCCCGGTGGCGGAGCTCCGCCCACCCGGGCACCCGCGCTGCCGCCTCGTCGCGGCGGCGCCGCAGGTGCCAGATCGCCGCGTCGTGGCGTTCGGCGCGGTCCGGATCGGCGAGAAAGGCCTCGGCCCGGCGCGCGTGGTTCACGCCGCTGC
>JALSIO010000187.1 GCA_026989995.1 Myxococcales bacterium | reverse complement strand
CGGGTAGGAGGGTCCCGCGGGCCCGGTTCCGGCCCGCCCCCCGTCACCCCGTCGCGGGTCGGGCGCGGCGTCGCCGCCGGGGCCGACTTGCCGCCGGCGCGGGGGCGGACTACGAAACCGGGGCGCGCGCTCTGGGAGAGCTCCGATCCGGCCCGGGGGGCCGGTGCCGGCGACTGCCGGGCGGGGCGGACCGCCGGGCGGCGGGTCCCGGGTGTGGCGCGCGCCACGGAGGAGCCATGGCCGTCCCCTCACTGGCCGAGAGCCACCGCATCCTCACCTCGCCCGGGTCGCGCTTCGAGATGGACGAGCGCGTGATCCGCGGCCAGCGGCTTCGGGTCTGGAAGCACGCCCCGCCCACCATCCGCCACGTGCTCGAGCACGCCCGGGCCCACGGCGACCGCGACTGGCTGGTCTACGAGGACGATCGCCTCTCCTACGAGGAGGGATGGCGGCTGGCCGCGGCCGTGGCGGGCCGCCTCGTGGAGGAGCTCGGCATCCGCAAGGGGGATCGGGTCGCCGTCGCGATGCGCAACTTCCCCGAATGGCCGCTGGCCTTCTTCGGCGCGACGGCGGCGGGGGCGATCGCGGTGCCGCTGAACGCCTGGCTCACCGGCGAGGAGCTCGAGTTCGCGCTCGCCGACTCGGGATCCTCGGTGCTCTTCGCCGACGAGGAGCGCGCCCGGCTGCTCGAGCCGCACTACGCGAAGCTCCCGCTCCGGCAGGTGGTGGTGGCCCGCGCGCGCGAGAAGCTCCTTCCGGGTCACGTCTCCTTCGAGGAGTTCGTCGCCGGCGCGGAAGCGTCCGAGCTTCCCCCGGTGGAGGTGCTCCCCGACGACCCGGCCACGATCTTCTACACCTCGGGGACCACGGGGCGGCCGAAGGGCGCGCTCGGCAGCCACCGGAACCTCTGTACCAACATCTGGAGCTCGGCCTTCTCCCAGGCGCGGGGCTCCCTTCGGCGCACGGGGACCCTCCCCGAGCCGGGCAGCGGAGGGCGCGCCGCGACGCTGCTCTCCGTTCCCTTCTTCCACGTCACCGGCTGCCATTCGGTGCTCGCGCCCAATACCTTCGCCGGCAACAAGCTGGTCATGATGTACCGGTGGAATCCGGAGCGCGCCCTCGAGCTCATCGAGCGGGAGCGCATCACCGCCTTCGGCGGGGTGCCCTCCATGGTCTGGCAGGTCCTCGAGTCGCCGGATCTCCACCGCCGCGACACCTCCTCGGTGCGCATGATCGGCTACGGAGGCGCCCCGGCAGCTCCCGAGCTCGTGCGCCGCATCCGGGAGCACTTCGGCGACGTCGTGCAGGCCAGCAACGGCTACGGCCTGACCGAGACCTCGGCCATCACCACCACGAACAACTCGGTGGACTACGAGCGAAAGCCAGACAGCGTGGGGGTTCCGGTTCCCGTCTGCGACGTGAAGGTCGTCGACGAGGCGGGGCAGGAGCTCGGGCCCGGGCAGGTGGGGGAGCTCTGCATCCGCGGCCCCAACGTCGTCATGGGTTACTGGAACCGCCCCGACGCCACCGCCGAGACCTTCCGGGACGGATGGCTCCACACCGGGGACATCGCCCGCATCGACGACGAGGGCTTCGTCACCATCCTCGACCGCGCCAAGGACATGCTGATCCGCGGGGGCGAGAACGTCTACTGCGTGGAGGTCGAGGACGTGCTCTACCAGCACCCCGACGTCATGGATGCCGCCGTGATCGGCATCCCCCATCGCATCCTCGGCGAGGAGGTGGGTGCCGCGGTCCAGCTCCGCCCGGGCGCCACCGCAGACGAGGAGGCGCTTCGCCGCCACGTGGCCGGGCACCTCGCCGCCTTCAAGGTTCCGGTGAGGATCGAGATCCGCCGCGAGCCGCTTCCCCGCAACCCCAACGGCAAGATCCTGAAGCGACAGCTCAAGGCCGAGCTCGGCTGGACGGAGCCCCGGACCGGCGGCTGAGGGAGGACCCGGACGGCCCCGTCGCCCTCGGGCCCGGGCCCGCGCCGCCCGCCCCCCGCCGGCCCCGGAGGCATGGCGGGTGGATTCCGGGAGGCTTCGGCCTCGGCTCAGCGCCGCAGCGCGTGGCGCTCGAGCGCGGTCTCGTCGAGCTCCACGCCGAGCCCCGGGCGATCGGGGAGCAGCAGGTCGCCGTCCTCGAAGACGAAGGGCTCGACCAGGATCTCGTCGAAGAAGAGCCCCGACTTGTGGATGCTCTCCTGGATCAGGAAGTTCGGAATCGCCGCGTCGAGCTGCAGCGCCGCGGCGGTGATGATCGGGCCGCCCCAGACGTGGGGGGCGAGCAGCACGTGGTGGGCCTCGGCGAGGGCGGCGATCTGCTTTGCGGCCGTGAAGCCGCCGCAGCTTCCGAGGTCGGGCTGGGCGAAGGCGCAGGCGCCGGCGCGGAAGAGCCGGTGGAAGTCGTGCACCAGGACGAGGCGTTCCCCGGTGGCGATCGGAATCGTCGTGCTCGCGGCGATCCGCGCCATTTCCTCCGGGTTCTCCGGCGGGCAGGGTTCCTCCAGCCAGAGCGGGTCGTAGGGCTCGAGGCGGCGGGCCAGGCGCCGGGACACCGAGGGGGTCATCTGGCCGTGGGTTCCGATCAGGATGTCGGCCCGGTTCCCCACCGCCTCCCGAATGGCCGCGATGGTGCGCTCCGCGGCATCGTAGTCCTCGAGGCGGAACTCCCGCGGCCCGGGCGGGCCGGCACCCGGCGGCGTGTAGGGAAGCGGGTCGAGCTTGAGCCCGGTGAAACCCTCGTCCACCAGCCTCCGCGCCTTCTCGGCCACCGCCCCCGGGTTGCGGCTCCAGTCCCGGGTGGCGGTGGCCAGATCCCCCGCCTCGAGGCTTCCGTAGATGTAGGTGTAGCTCCGCATCCGCTCGCGGTAGCGCCCGCCGAGCAGGTCGCAGACGGGCGCGCCGAAGTGCTTGCCGCAGAGGTCCCAGAGCGCGAGGTCGAAGGCGCTCGCCACGGCCGTGGCGAAGTAGCCGGCCCGGCCGCTGGTCAGCCCCTCGATCATGCGCTTGCCGAGCGCCTCGCGGTTGCGCGGGTCGTGCCCCCGCAGGTAGCGCTCGAAGTTGTCCTCCACGAGCTGCGCGAAGGAGCGGTCGAGCCCGTAGAGGCTGAACAGCGCTGCGGCCTCGCCCCAGCCGACGAGACCCGAGTCGGTCTCGAGACGGACGAAGTACCAGAAGAGGCCGCCGAGGTTCGGCGGCGGGGTCCGCACGGTATAGGCCCGGGCGCCGGTAAGCTTCACGTCGCACCTCCTCCTACCGGGGGGACTGCCCGGCTTCACCGCCGGGGCGCCCCTCCGCCCCGCCCGGGCCGCGCGGCGGCCGCCGGCGCGGGCGCGCGAAGGTAGCCGCGGCGCCGCGGCGGACCAAGGCGGGCGCGGCGCGGCAGCCGCGCCGATCCTCCCGGGGAGGACCCGGATCGCGAGCACACCTCGCCCCGGGCTGAACCATGTCCGAAGGGCGTCGACACCTCGGACTCCCGGAGGCCCGGGGTCCGGGGACCGGTTCTCCCGGGTTCCCGTTGCGGCACGCGAACCGGGGAGACGGTCCGATGACCCACGAGGACACGGCACGGGCCCGGCGACTGCACGTCCTTCGCCGTGTCGAGGAGATCCGCAGCTCGAGCGCCGCCTCCCGGGAAGCCGGCGACTCGCGAGCGCGCTTGTGCGAGCTGCGCAGGCGCTACGCCCGGTCGGGCGTCGATGGGCTCCACCCGCCCCGCACGAAGTCCCTCCCCCCGCCGGGTACCCGGGGAGGACGGGTCGTGGCTGCGCGGCCCGCGGGGCCGTCGGGTGCCGGATTCCGACGATGGCCCGGGCTCAGGGGGAGTGCACGAAGCGCCTCGCGCGCAGGCGGCGGACGGCCCAGGCCGGGGGAAGGAGCGCGGCGAGCAGCGCGACCGTGGCGTGGGCCGGGGGCCAGTCCGCCAGGTGACCGGCGAAGAAGCCGCCGAGCGAAGCGAGCGCGGCCACGGCCGGCGCCACGAGCAGCATGGGTCGGACCTCACGGCAGAGGCAGCGGGCGACGAGCGGCGCGAGCACCAGCGCGCCGAAGGTGTAGAGCATGCCCGCGGCGCGCATCGAGAGGCCCGCCGCGAGCCCCAGCCAGAGGGCGAAAGCGAGCTCCAGGCGCCGGGTGGGGACGCCGGTGGCGCGGGCGACGTCCGGGTCGACCACCAGCAGCAGGAGGGGTCGGTGGAGGAGGGCCGCGAGCAGCGCCGAAGCCGCGAGAAGGGCGGTGAACAGCGGCGGATCGGCTGCGCGCACGGAGAGCAGGCTCGAGAAGACGAGGCGGTGGACCTCCTCGAGGGCGTGGGGAAGGTGGGCCACCAGGAGCACGGGAAGGGCCGTCGCGAGCAGGAAGATCCAGCCGATCACCGCCTCCGGACTCTCTCCCTCCCGCTCGGCGAGCCGCGTGGCACCGAGTGCCGTGAGAACCGAGGCGAACACCGCGAGGCTGCGCGTGCCGACCTCGCTTTCGAGGCCGTGCCAGCCCTCGGTCCCGAGCAGGGAACCGGCGGCGAGGGCGGTGGCGATGCCCAGGGTCGAGGCCTG
>JALSIO010000186.1 GCA_026989995.1 Myxococcales bacterium | reverse complement strand
GAAGCCCGGCTCGAAGCGGAATCGCGCGGTGCCGTCTCCGAGGTCCTGGAAGCTCGCCCCTTCGGGAACGCCCTCAGCCGTGAAGCGGAGCGCATCGCCGTCCGGGTCGCTGGCGGTCAGCACGATCTCGAGCGCTGCGCCCTCGTCGACACTGCGGTTTCCCACCGGCGCGAGCATGGGAGGGCGGTTGACCTCACCCACGGTCAGCGTGACGGTCTCGGAATCGGTGGCCGGCGGCTGGCCCGCGTCGGTGACGGTGAAGGTCACCTCGTGGTTGCCGGCATCTCCGAAGGCGGGCGTCCAGCGGAAGCTCGCGCTGCCGTCGCCCCGATCCTCGAAGACCGCGCCGGCCGGGACCCCGGCGGCCGAGAAGGACACTGCGTCTCCGTCGGGATCGGTGGCGGTGAGGGTGAGATCGAGGAGCTCGCCCTCGGCGATCACCCGGTTTCCGATGGCCGCGAGCACGGGCGGACGATTCACGTCGCCGACGTCGATGGTGAAGGTCTCCGAGTCGCTGGCCATGGGGCTTCCGTCGTCGGTGACGGAGATGGTGATGGCGTGGGCCCCGGCGTCGCCGAAGGCAGGCGTCCATCTGAGGCTCGCGCTGCCGTCGCCGCGATCCTCGAAGCTCGCACCGGCGGGCAGGTCGCCGGCGGCGAAGCGCAGGCTGTCACCGTCGGGGTCGGTGGCGCTCACCACGATCTCGAGGGGGCTTCCCTCGCTGGCGACGCGGTTGCCGATCGGCGCGAGCGTCGGGGGTCGGTTCACGTCGCCGACCGTGATCGTGAAGGTGGCCGAGTCGCTGGCCGGCGGGGTGCCGGAGTCCGTGGCGGTCACCGTGACCTCGTAGCGACCGGCCTGCCCGAACGAAGGGGTGAAGACCAGGGTCGCGGCTCCGAGTCCGCCGTCCTCGAAGGTCGCGCCGGTGGGCAGGTTGGCAGCGGAGAGGGTGACCGGGTCGGTATCCGGGTCGGTGGCGGTGATCAGGAGCATCAGGGTCTCGCCCTCGAGCACCGTCGCCGGTGTCGGCGCGGTCAGCACGGGGGGACGGTTCACGTCGCCCACCGAGATGACGAGCTCGGCGCTGCCGGTGGCCCGCGGGCTCTGGTTGTCGGAAGCGAGGAAGACGACCGTATAGCTTCCGGCCTGCCCGAAGGAGGGCGTCCACGTGAGGAGGCCGGTTCCCGCGCCCTGGTCGGAGAAGTCGGCTCCCGTGGGGAGGTTCGAGGCGGAGAGGGTGACCGGATCCCCGTCGGGATCCTGGGCCGTGATGCTCACCGACAGCGTCTGCCCCTCGTCGATGCTCCGGCTCGCGGGGACGGAGAGCACGGGCGCCCGGTTGGGAGCGTCGATGGTGAGGCTCACCTGGATCGAGCTGGTGGCGGGTGCCACGTAGTCGTCCGTGGCGGTGAAGGTGACCGTATAGTTGCCGGCCTGGCCGGGACCCGGAGTCCAGGAGAAGACCGCCGTCCCGTCCCCGGCATCGGTGAGGGTCGCTCCGCTCGGGAGGTTGGCCCCCGCGATGGAGACGCCGTCTCCGTCGGGATCCACCGCGCGCAGGTCGAAGCGCAGGAGAAGTCCTTCCGCCCCGGCCTGGGGGGGAACGGGATCGAAGGCCGGCGGGGCGTTGGTGGCGGGCATCGCGGGACAGAAGAAGCTGTAATCGCCCTGCGCCACGCCGTTCTGGCCGTCGCGCGCGTTCACGAACTCCTGGGCGTTGGGTTGGACCTGGTGCGCCGGGTCGCGGTCGAAGAAGCCGGGCTGGTGGCAGAGCTGGCACTGGCTCGGGAAGCTCGAGCCGTAGGGCGTCGCCGGGTCGCGGCCCTCGGCGGTGCAGAAGGCGTTGATCAGCGGTCCGTAGTTCGGAAGCGCGCGTGCCGGGGCGGCGCCGGCGAGTGCGGCCGAAAGCGCGGCTGCGAAGACGAGGCCTCGGGGGCTCGGGTTCGTGGGGGGGCGTCGCTCCATCGGGTCCTCTCGTCGGCCGGGCCGGGCGCTCGGGGCGCTCGGGCAGGACTCGCGGGGGCTGCGCGTGGCCCTCTCGGGGCCGCGGGGAAGGACGGCGGTCAGGTCCATTTCCTACTCCGCCGTGCAGTAGGCTGCGACTTCTGCGAAGACGCGCTTCAGGCTGTAGGCGTTGGCTTCGAAGACGTCGGCGATGCGTTCGATCTCGTCCCGGTCGGCCTGGGAGTCGGGAGGGCGAAGGCAGACCTGGGAGAAGACCTTCTCCACCTGGCACACCGAAAAGGCCCGACTCGCGGCGATCTCGCGGCCGAGGGACTTCGGCCCGAATCCACCCCCGGGCCCGTCTCCCCATCCGAGCGCGGCGTTCGGTCCGTGGCGCCAGTAGTTGTCCCACCGATCGTCGGGAGTGGCGAAGCCGAGCGGGAAGGTGAAGGCGTTGATCAGGTACTTGGCCTGCACCTGTCCCGGCGTGTAGACGACCCGTCCGGCCTCGGCGTCGAAGTCGAAGTAGGCGAATGCCTGGGCGAGGGGGTCCAGGCCGCTGTGGCAGCCGCTGCACTGGTTCAGGAAGACGCTCGAGTCGCCTCCCGGCGCACGGGTGACGTCCTGGCGGATGCGGTCCGTGGGGCGGCTGATGTCCTTCAGGGCCTCCAGATCCCGACACAGGAAGTTGATGGCGGTGAAGCGGATCATCCGCCGGTTGGTTCCGGCCCGAAGAAAGGCCTCCCCCGCGGCGCGGGTGGTCAGCACCCCGGCGGTGGACTCGGCCGGGATCACGGCGCCGGGGAGCTCCGACTGCCGCACCGGCACCAGAAGCTCGGGATCGGAGAGGTCCACGGCGCGGCGGGCGAGCTCCTCGTAGTGCTCGTTGTCCGTGTGGGAATACGGCGCTTCCACCACCCCGGGTGCGCCCACGTAGACGAGGTCGGCCGAGAGCACCCGGTCGAAGGGGACATCGTCCCGGATCATGCCCACCACGGTGGCGCTGTAGTCGTTGAGCTCTGCGAAGACCGTCCGGGCCTCGTTGGTCCAGGGTGTGACGAAATCGACGAGTGCCGTGTTGTAGAAGACGGGGCTCTTCATGGCCTCGTAGGCGGCGGCGAGCGGGTCGCCGCCGGCGATCAGCGCCTCCATCCGATCGAGGGCCTCGGGGCCGGGCGGAATGCCGACCAGCCGGTCGTGGACGTGCCGGGCCCGCTCCCGGGGGCCGGCCGCTGCCGTGCCGGGAGCGAGCCCGACCGCTGCCGCGAGGGCCGCGAGTGCGGCCACGCGGCGCGGCGCGGCACGGAGCGCGGCGCTCGGGACGGGGCATCGGGGGGAATGGGGCATTCCGGTCTCCCGCAGCCGAGCCGGGCGCATTCCCGGCTCGGGGGTGGGCTTCCGCCGAGGCGGACTGGGGTGAAGCATCGGCCGGATCCCTCGGGCCTTCGTGAGTGCCCTCACGGAACGCGGTGCGCAGAAAGCACACCCGGTTCGGCGGGTCGGCGCTTCAAACAACCGCCGTGTCGGGCCCCTTCGGCCGCGGGGAGGCGGTTTGACGACGGTCGTGGATTCCGCTTGACTCGCGGCACCGCCGGGAGGAAACGTGGGCAGCGATCATCGCGAGCGCTACTGGCGCGCGAATCTTCGGCTGATGTGGGTGCTTCTGGCGGTCTGGGCGGGTGTGTCCTACGGCCTCTCGATCGCGGGCGTGGAGGCCCTGAACCGCTTCCGCCTGGGCGGCTTCCCCTTCGGCTTCTGGCTGGCCCAGCAGGGGTCCATCTACGTCTTCATCCTGCTGACCTTCGTCTACGCAGTGGCGCTCGACCGCCTCGAGAGGCGCCACGGAATCCGACCGTGACCGGCAGCCGGAGTCCGGGAGCCCAGAGGGCGGCGTGAGCGTCCAGGCGTGGACGGCCCTGGTGGTGGGCGCCACCTTCGCGCTCTACATCGGCATCGCCATCGCAAGCCGGGTTCGAACCACCGCGGGATTCTACGTGGCCGGTCGTGGTGTCTCGCCCATCGCCAACGGCATGGCCACCGGTGCCGACTGGATGAGTGCCGCCTCGTTCATCTCGATGGCCGGGCTCATCTCCTTCATGGGATACAGCGGGGCCATCTACCTGCTCGGCTGGACGGGAGGCTTCGTCCTCCTGGCGCTTCTGCTCGCTCCCTACCTCCGGCGATACGGAAGGTTCACGACCTCCGACTTCCTGGGGGATCGCTACTACTCGAACAGTGCGCGGCTGGTCGGTGCACTCTGCACGCTCTTCGTCTCGTTCACCTACGTGGCCGGCCAGATGCGGGGCGTGGGGGTGGTCTTCTCGCGCTTCCTCGAGGTCGAGGTCGCGACCGGGGTGGTGATCGGGATGGCGCTCGTCTTCCTCTACGCCACCCTGGGCGGCATGCGGGGCATCACCTATACGCAAGTCGCCCAATACATCGTCCTGATCGTGGCCTACCTGATTCCGGCCGCGGCGATCTCGCAGCAGCTCACCGGCCACCCGATCCCGCAGATCGGCTTCGGTGCGGCACTCGCGGATGGTCCCCACGCCGGGCGCTTCCTGCTCGAGACCCTCGACGCGCTCCACCGGGAGCTCGGCCTCCCGGAGTAC
>JALSIO010000185.1 GCA_026989995.1 Myxococcales bacterium | reverse complement strand
CTCCCGACGAGGGCGCACTGGTGGCCTACCGGATCCGGAGCGATCCCGGGGGCGGTGTGCCGCGGGGGATCGCGGAGCGCCGGCAGCTCGGGCAGGTCCGCTCGCTGCTGCGCGCCTTCGTGCGCGAAGCCGAGCGGCGCGACGCCGAGGCCGCCGCCCGGCTCGCGGCGAGCGGAGGGCCCTGAGTCCGGTCCCACGGCGCCTCCCCCGAAGGTCCGCCCCGGTTCCCGGCGGCCTGTTTCGTGACGCCCTCGGTGTCCGCTCCGGAGCGCCGACCGCTCCCGACCCCCGGTCGGGCCGTTCCCCCTGCGCCCGACAAGATCGATGCGCAGGGCCCGCAGCTAGGACGGGCGTCCCGGTTCGCGGCCCGGCTCCCGCTCCTTGAGGGCGCTCCGGACGAGGTAGAAGGCCTCGGCCTCGCGCACCTCCCTGCGCTCCTCCCGGAGGTAGTCCGCCACCGCCCGTCGAAGGCGCGGGTCGGCGAGGTAGTGGGCGCTCCAGGTGGGTCGCGCGTCGAAGCCCCGCATCTGCTTGTACTCGCCGCCGGCCCCGGGCTCGAAGCGCGCGAGCCCCCGCTCGATGCAGTACTCGATGGCCCGGTAGTAGCAGACCTCGAAGTGCAGGTAGCGCACCGGGGCGAGGGCGCCCCAGTAGCGCCCGTAGAGGGTGTCGCCCTTTTCCACGTTGAGGGTCCCGCCGAGCATCTCCCCGCCGCGTCGTGCCACCAGGAGGCAGAGCCGGTGCCGGAAGCGCTCGCGGAGCTTCTCGAAGACGGGCCAGTCGAGGTACTGGCGGCCGTAGGGGTGCTCGGTGACGGTCGCGCGGTAGAAGGCGAAGGCGGCCTCGAAGAGCTCGTCGGGGATGCCGTCGCCGCGGTAGACCTCCACGCGAATCCCCTGCTCGGCCAGTGCGCGCCGCTCCCGCCGGATCTGGTTCCGGCGCCGGCTTCGGAGCCGTGCGAGGAAGTCCTCGAAGCTGCGGTAGCCCTCGTTGTGCCAGTGGTACTGGAGGCCGAGACGCGGCAGGAAGCCGGCTCCTTCGAGCGGAGCGATCTCCTTCTCGCGGCAGAAGTTCACGTGCACCGAGGAGAGCTCCCACCGGCTGCAGAGCACCCGCAGGGCGGCCGCGAGCTCCTCCCTTCGACGCGCTGCGTCTTCCCCCGGTGCGACGAGAAGCCGGCCGCCGGTCACCGGGGTGAACGGGACGCCCACGAGCAACTTGGGGTAATACCGGATGCCCGCGCGCAGGGCGGCGTCGGCCCAGCTCCAGTCGAAGACGAACTCCCCCTCGCTGTGCCCCTTGACGTAGAGGGGGCAGGCGGCCACCACGCGGCCGTCCTCCCGCGCGACCAGCGGACGCGGCGCCCAGCCGCGCTCCGGGTGCACCGCGCCGCCCTCCTCGAGGGAGGAGAGCCACTCCCACTCGAGAAAAGGGGATTCTTCGCCGACCAGGGCGTTCCACTCCTCCCGGGGCAGCTCGCACACTCCCTCGTGGCAGCAGAACTCGGGCATCGACCTCCACCGGCGGTGATCGGAGGCTAGCGGCGGCGGGAGGGCGCGGCCTCGGGGATGCGCCCCCCGCCCGGGGACTCCTATCCTTCGCGCCATGGCGCCCGGGGCCGGTGGAGGCGATTCGACCCGCCGCGATCGCGAGGGCGGAGTTGCCACGAGACCCCGCCAGGAGGAGGCGCGGCCGCCGCGCTTCAAGGTGGTCCTGTACAACGACGATTACACACCCATGGAGTTCGTGGTGGCCCTGCTCGAGCAGGTCTTCCACAAGCCCCCCGTGGAGGCGACCCGGCTCATGCTGCAGATCCATCGCAGTGGTTCCGGTGTGGCCGGCGTCTACGCCCTCGAGGTCGCCGAGACGAAGGTCGCCACCGTGCACCGCATGGCCGAGGAGCGGGGCTATCCTCTGCGGTCGGGATTGGAGCCGGAATGAGCGAGCTGAACCGCGAGCTTCAGATGACCCTGCAGGCGGCCGTGCGCGAGGCCATGACGCGCCGGCATGCCTACCTCACCGTGGAACACCTTCTCTACGCGCTGCTCCACGACGCCGAGGGGGCGCGGATCCTGCGCGGCGTGGCCGTGGACCTCGACCGCCTGCGTGCCGAGCTCCTGCGCTTCTTCGACGAGGAGATCGAGAAGGTGGAGGGCACCGAACCCTTCCAGGCCCACCAGACCCTGGCCTTCCACCGGGTGGTGCAGCACGCCTTCCAGCACGCCGAAAGCGCCGAGAAGGACGAGGTGAACGCAGGCGACCTGCTCGCGGCCATCTTCCAGGAGCCCGATTCCCACGCCGTGGCCCTGCTTCGCGGGCATGACGTGACCCGCCTCGACGTGCTCAAGTTCATCTCCCACGGAATCGCGAAGGTTCCGGAGGGCGGCTCCCAGGGCCGCAGTGGCCGCGGAAGCAGCGGCGGGGCGCCCCGCCGGGAGGGCGACGAGTCGGAGGTCGATTCCGACCCCCTGCGCGCCTACGCCGTCGATCTCACCGAGCTCGCTTCCGAGGGCCGCCTCGATCCCCTCGTGGGGCGCGAGCGCGAGATCGAGCGCGTGGTCCACATCCTCGCCCGGCGCCGGAAGAACAACCCCATCCTGGTGGGCGAGACGGGCGTGGGAAAGACGGCCATCGCCGAGGGGCTCGCGCAGCGCATCGTGGCCGGCGATCTCCCCGACGACCTCCGCGGCGCGCGGATCTTCGCCCTCGACCTCGGGGCACTTCTCGCCGGCACCAAGTACCGCGGCGATTTCGAGGCGCGCTTCAAGGCGCTGATGCAGGCGATCCACCAGCACGAGCGCCCGATCCTCTTCATCGACGAGATCCACACCATCCTCGGCGCCGGCGCCGCCCAGGGCGGCACCGTCGACGCCTCCAACCTCCTGAAGCCCATCCTCGCCCAGGGCGAGCTGCGCTGCATGGGCTCGACGACCTACCGGGAGTTCCGCCACTTCGAGCGCGACCACGCCCTCGCCCGGCGCTTCCAGAAGGTGGACATCACGGAGCCGGACATCCCGCAGACGGTCAAGATCCTCGAGGGGCTCGCGCCCCGGTACGAGGAACACCACGGGGTTCGCTACACGGCGGCGGCGCTGCGGGCCGCGGCGGAGCTCTCGGCGCGGCACATCCACGAGCGCTTCCTGCCCGACAAGGCCATCGACGTGCTCGACGAGGCGGGGGCGGCACTGCGCCTGCGGCGGGGGCGGAGGCGCCAGACGGTCACGGTGCGGGACGTGGAGCAGCTCGTCGCCCGGATGGCCCGGATCCCGGAGGTCCGCGCGAGCCGCGGTGACCGCGCCCAGCTCGCGAACCTCGCCGAGGAGCTGCAGAAGGTGGTCTACGGCCAGGACGAGGCCGTGGAGACGGTTGTGCGGGCGGTCAAGCGCTCCCGCGCGGGCCTCGGCCCCGCGAACCGGCCCGTGGGCTCCTTCCTCTTCACCGGGCCCACGGGCGTGGGCAAGACGGAGCTCGCCCGCCAGCTCGCACGGGTCCTCGGCGTTCCCTTCCTCCGCTTCGACATGAGCGAGTACATGGAAAAGCACGCCGTGGCGCGGCTCATCGGCGCCCCCCCGGGCTACGTCGGCTACGACGAGGGCGGGCAGCTCGTGGAGCGGATCCGCCGCCACCCGCACGCGGTGCTGCTCCTCGACGAGATCGAGAAGGCCCACCGCGACCTCTTCGACATCCTCCTGCAGGTGATGGACCACGCCACCCTCACGGACAACCACGGGCGGGAGGCGGACTTCCGTCACGTCACCCTGATCATGACCTCGAACGTCGGCGCCCGCGAGATGACCGCCCGCGCCATCGGTTTCGCGGGGGGCACCCGGAGCGATGGCAGCGATGCCGTGCAGCGGCTCTTCAGTCCGGAGTTCCGCAACCGCCTCGATGAGATCGTGACCTTCCGGCGGCTCCCGCCGGAGGTGATGGGACGGGTGGTGGACAAGTTCGTGCGGGAGGTCGAGGAGCAGCTCCGGGAGCGCCGGATCCGGATCGAGCTCGAGCCCGCCGCACGGGACTGGCTCGCCGAGCGGGGCCACGACGAGCACTTCGGCGCCCGGCCCATGGCCCGGGTGATCCAGCGCGAGCTCAAGGACCCGCTGGCCGATCGGGTCCTCTTCGGCGATCTGCTCCGCGGCGGCGTGGTCCGCGTGGGCGTCGCGCCGGGCGGAGAGGAGCTCTCCTTCACGGTGGAGTCGGCAGCGAGCCCTGTGCCCGCCTAGGCTCCCTCCCCCGTCGGCGCCACCGGTCCCGCTCGCAGGTCCGCCGCCCGGCGTCGTGGCCCGGGCGCCGCGCCGCCGGAGGGCCGGCGGAACCGGTGCCACGCGCCGCCGCGAGCCCGCCCGCCCGGCGCCCCGGCCGTACATCCGCCGCGCCGATGCGAGCCCGCTCCGCGGCGCGGCCTGCACCCGCCCCGCGCAGCCGTCGCCGTCGGCGTTCCGGCACGCTGCGGGCCCGGGCCTTCGGCGGCCGGGGGGGCGCCGCCGCGCGCCCGGTCGCGGCACCCGCGGGTGCCACGTGGTGTATGCTGGGCCCATGGCCCCGCGCCGCACCGCCATCCTCCTGC
>JALSIO010000184.1 GCA_026989995.1 Myxococcales bacterium | reverse complement strand
GGGCGGGAGGAACCCCGCCGGCCAGGCCGCCGGGTGCGGCGGGTCCCGGTGGAAGACTGACGCGTCGAAGGGGCTCTGCTAGCCTGCCCGGCACACGGCCCGCATCGGCTCCGGCCGACCCCGCCGCGACGGCGCGGGCCCCGGGCGGCGACCCGGACCGCATCCCGGGGCCGCCATCCCGGTCGCCCGGGCCGGGAGCCCGCCGGAGATCCCATGGCGATCCTCATCAAGCGCTACGCGAACCGGAAGCTCTACAACACCGAGACGAGCCGCTACATCACCCTCAAGGGGATCGCCGAGCTGATCGAGCAGGGGGAGGAGGTGCGCGTGATCGACAACGCGACGGGTGAGGACATCACCTCGATCGCGCTGTCGCAGATCCTCGTGGACAACGAGCGCAGCAACCGGTCGGTACCGGGAACCGTGCTGACGGATCTGATCCAGCGCAGCGGTGACGCCCTCTACAACGCCCTTCGGCGCTCCATGGGAGACGCCTCGGAGAGCCTCGAGGAGTTCCAGCGCAACGTCCGGCGCATGATCCGCAAGGAGGGCGAGCGGGAGGGCGGCGGCCGTTTCGAGTGGAGCCCGCCCGACCTCGACCGCATCGTGCACCGCACCGTGGACCGGGTCCTGAAGGCGCTCGACCTCCCGCGGCGCTCGGACATCGAGAGCCTCAACCGCAACCTCCTGCGCGTGGCGGAGGCCATCGAGGGCCTCGAACGCCGGAGCGGCGGCGCGGCGGCCGACCCGGCCGGGAAGCCCCCGGAAGGCAGCTCGCCCTCCGGCACCTGAGCTTCAGGCGAAGACCCCCGAGCGCGCCTTCAGGCCCTCGTCCACCAGGCGCGCGATCCGCCGGCGGAGCTCCAGGGTCAGTCGCGACACCAGGAGGTCGTCCTCGGCGTCCTCCGCGGAGAGTCCGTCGAGGTCGAGGGGCTCTCCGAAGGCGATCACCCAGCGCGAGGGAAGCGGCAGTGCGCCAAACGGACCGAGCCACGGGAAGGTGGGCGTCACCGGAAGGAAGGGGAGCCCGAGCGAGCGCGCCGGTCCGGTGATCTTGAAGAGCACCGGGTGCACCTCCTCGGCTCCCACCACGCCCACCGGGAGCAGCGGCACCCCCGCCCGGAGCGCCACGCGGACCACGCCCCCGCGGCCGAAGCGGCGCAGGCGGTAGCGCTCACGGAACACCTTCGCCGCGCCGCGCTGGCCCTCGGGGAAGGCGATCACCCGCGCCCCCGCCCGGAGCAGGCGGGAGGTGTTCTCCGGGCAGGCGCGGACCCCGCCGTAGCGGACCACGGCCGGATGCACGAAGGGCAGCGCCATCAACCAGTCCGCCACGAGGAATCGCGGGCGCCCCGCCGCCGGGCAGAGGCGCTCGAGGGCGTGGGCCAACATGAGCCCGTCCCAGGGGAGCAGACCGGAGCGGTTCGCGACCACGAGCGCCGGCCCCGCCTCGGGCACGCGGGAGGCGTGCAGGAGCCCCGCCCGCCACCAGCGGTCGAGCAGGAAGTCGAAGGCCGGACGCGCCGTCTCGAGTGCGTCGAGATCGAGCCCGAAGTCGTCGATCTCCCCGGACCACTCGCGCATCCCGAGGGTTCCGAGGCGGACGCGGAGCTCCTCGAAGAGCTCCATCAGATCCCGCCGCGGAGCTCCCTCCCGGGCAGCGGGAAAGCGCGCCAGGATCTCCTGCCGGAGGCCGGCGAGGGCCTCTCGAACGGCATCCTCTGCTCCGCCGGAGGCAGCCGCGGAGCCGCCGGCTCCCGCCGACCGCCGGCGGCCGGCGCCGGGGGATCTCCGCGCCCGCGCCCCGCTCCCGCTGCCGTCCGCCATCGGAAGAACCCCGCTTGCGATCTAGCGGTAGCGCCGCATGCGCCGGCTGCCCACGAAGGAGGCGAAGGCCTCCTGCGTGGTGTAGACGGGCTCGCCGAAGGCCGCCGCGGCGCGGCTGCCGTCCGCGACGAAGGGGTAGCGCAGGTAGTCGAAGAAGGCGTCGGGCGGATCCCCGGCACTCACGCGTGCCGGGAGCTCGCCGAAGCGGCGAAGCAGGGGCCCCGGGATGGGGAGCGGGCGGCGCCCGGCGCGGCGCAGCAGCACGCCGAGCGGCACCGCGCCGCGCCCGACCACGTTGAAGACACCGGCGTGCGGCTCGCGAACCGCCCGCTCGAAGGCCCGGAGGCAGTCGGCCTCGTGGATGAGCTGGACGCGGGGGTCGAATCCGAGCACCACGGGAACCACGGGGCGCGCGAAGTAGCGCGTGATCGGTTCGTCCACGGTCGGCCCGACGGTCCAACACCGGCGCAGCACGGTCACGGCCGTGTCCGGATGCCGCGCCTGCCAGGCGTCGAGGATGTGCTCCACCTCCACGAGGTTTCGCACCTGGTGCGCCTCGGGATGCCCCCGAAGCGGGTGGTCCTCCTCGAGAAAGGCGGGCTGGTCGGGACGCGCCCCGTACACCTGGGTGCTCGAGGCCACCACGAGCCGCGGGATTCGGGCAGCAGCGCAGGCATCGAGCAGGTGGAGCGTCCCGATGGTCTCGAGCTCGTGGTCGGCCTCCACGTCCGCGGTGGGGAAGGTCCGGAAGGCGCAGTGCACCACCACCTCGACCCCTTCCTTCTCGAGGATCTCCGCGATGCGGAGGGGGACCGCCGGATCCGTGAGATCCACGCGCTGGAAGCGGACGCGGCCTTCGAGCCGGTGGGGGCGGCGCAGATCGAGGCCCACCACCCGGAAGCCCTCGGGCTCGCCCTCCCCGCGCAGGCGCTCGGCGAGGCGCTGGCCGACGAAGGTGCGGAGCCCCGTGATGGCGACGGTGGGCATGACCTCCCCCGGCCCGCGCTCCCGGGCGGCGCCCGCAGATGCGCCCGCCCTCCGGACGTGGCGCCCGGGCGCACTTCGCAGGGGCCGCCTTTCTCGGATACCATGCTCCCCCGTGGGCGTCACGCACCGGGCGGCGGTGGTCTCCGATTCCCGCTTCCGCGACCACGTCGCGCCGCCCGGCCATCCCGAAGCCCCCGAGCGGCTCACGGCCGTGGAGGCCGCCCTCGCACCACACCGGTCGGCGCTGCAGCCCCTCGCGCCCCGGCCCGCCGAGGACGCGGAGCTCCGGCGCATCCACACCGCGGCCCTGATCGGCGAGATCCGCCGCGCGGCGGAGGCGGCCCCGAGCCACCTCGACCCGGACACCTACGTCTCGCCGAGGAGTGAGGAGGTGGCGCGGCTCGCCGCGGGCGCAAGCATCGACCTCGCACGCGCCGTGGCGCGGGGCGAGGTGGCGGGTGGCTTCGCGGCGATCCGCCCGCCCGGACACCACGCGGAGCCCGACCGCGCCATGGGGTTCTGCCTGTTCAACAACGCGGCCCTCGCCGCCGCGGCCCTTCGTGCGGAGGAGGGGCTCGAACGGGTCGCGATCGTCGACTGGGACGTGCACCATGGCAACGGCACCCAGCACGCCTTCGAGTCGGATCCGTCGGTGCTCTACGTGTCCACCCACCAATTCCCTTTCTACCCGGGAACCGGCGCCGCCGCCGAGGCGGGTCGCGGCGAGGGTCGACACACCACGGTGAATATTCCCATGCCCGCGGGATGCGGCGACCCGGAGTACGTCGGGGTCTTCACCCGGGTGGTCGCGCCGGTGCTCCGCTGGTACCGGCCCGAGCTCCTGCTCGTCTCGGCCGGCTTCGACGCCCACCGCGCGGATCCCCTCGGCGGCATGGAGCTCACCGCGGAGGGCTACCGGGCCCTCGCCGGGGTGGTCCGGGGGCTCGCCGACGAGCTCTGCCACGGGCGCCTCCTCTTCCTGCTCGAGGGGGGGTACTCGGCGGCGGGTCTCGAGGACGGCACCGCGGCCTGCATCGAAGCGCTGCTCGGCACCTTCCGGGCGCCGCACCGGGCGGCACCCGAGGCGCCCCCGGGAAGCACCCTCTCGGCGCTGATCGGCGCGGTCCGCGCCGTGCACGGCGCGGTGATCCCCCACCTCGGCGACGCCTGAGGGAGCGCGGGCGGGGCCCTGTGCCCCGCGCGGCCCACGCCGCACCCCCGGTCCCCGCGCGCCGGCCCCGCGGGCGGCGGGTGCGTCGGCTCGCCCTGCGTACGGGGGTCGTACGCCGAACGCCGATCGCGGATCCAAACGCCGTTCTGCTTCAGGGCACTTCGGGAGCTCCGGGTGTGCCCGGGAGATCCGGTACGGCGGATCTCGGGCATTCACCCTGATCCATGTGTGGGGCTCACACCGAAGGCGGGCGGCAACGTGTGGGAAGCCCCCAGGGTCGGCCCATGCATCGATCCATCCCACCCAAAAAAAAATCGCTTCCCCGAAATCTTGCTCTTGAAACGCGCTGCGCTTGCCTGTAAAAGGGGGACGGTTGGGGATGAAGTGGGATGAACGGGAGCGCCGAGGCACTCCGGTGGGGGAAGGAGATGGTCGAGGTGGGACGAATCGCGCTCGCGCCTTCGCCCGCCGCGTGCCGGCTCGCCCCCCTCCCCGATCCCGCGGAGCGGGCCGGTGTTCTACGGCTATCACCATCACACCCTCGACGAGAAGGGCCGGCTGAGCCTGCCGAGCGAGTTTCGCTCCGAGCTCAAGGCC
>JALSIO010000183.1 GCA_026989995.1 Myxococcales bacterium | reverse complement strand
GACCTCGACAGCCCCGTAGTGCTCCAGAACCCGCAGGATCCGACGCGGGCGGACGCGACGCCGGGCGTGGCGGATCTGCCCTCCTTCGTGGATCCCTTCGTGGCGGAGTCGGTCTGGACCGTTCGCAACACCTCGGGCGCCCCGCTGGAGGACGTGGCCCTCGCGTTCGTCCTGCCCGATTTCTCCTCCTACCCGGCGGTGCCGGTGGGTCTCGACGCGGGCCTCCTGCAGATCCTCCGCTTCGACGCCGGCGAAGTTCTCCACCTCGGTGCCGTGCTCCTCGGGGACCTCGGACCCGGGGCGAGCACGGACGTCACCGTGCGCTACGTGGTCGCCGGGCCGCTTCCCACCGAGGACGGCAGGCTGGTGATGCCACCGCTTTCGACCCTCGGCCTGGCCGAGGTGCCCGAGCCGGGAACGGCGCTGCTGCTCGGGCTCGGGGTCGTCGCGCTGGCCGGGAGGAGGCGCCGGGCCGGCTGAGCCGGCCGGGCTTCCCAGACGACAGGCCGAGGTCAAACGGACGCGCGGGACGGCGCGAACGCTCCCCGTCCGCGCTTTGTCCGGTACAAGGGAGAACGACGATGGATCCGAAGCTCACCTCGAGGCTCGGTCGGCTGGGGGGGCTGCTGGTGGTGCTCGCCTCCGCCGGAGCGATGGCATCGGACCGCCCGGCCCCCTCCGTGGGCTCGGTGGCGGCCCACGCCGGCGATGCGGCGGCGGTCGGTTCGCACGGTGAGCGGGCCCTCGGCTGCGGGGACGTCGTCCATCTCCACGAACGCCTCCGCACCGGGGCCGATGGACGGCTCACCCTGGTGCTCCGGGGCGACGTGCTCCGGGTGGACGCCGTCTCCGACGTCGAACTGGCTGGAACGCCCGAGGTCCTCGAGGTCTTCGTACACCGCGGCCGGACGCGCGTGCTTCCCTCGGTGGCGGGTATCGCGGGGCGGAGCGCGGGAATCGGCACCCCGCACCTCCGCATCCGGGCCACCGGCGCCGATCTCGAGCTCGTGGTGCGGCCCGAGCACCGCCAGAGCGTCGCCTGCGTCCTCCATGGGAGCGCCCGGATCGAGCTCCCGGACGGCAGCCAGGCGCTCGACCTCCCGGCGGGCGAGTGCGCGCGGGCGATCGAGGGCGAGGTTCTCGTCCGGAGGCCTCGGACGCCCGAGCCGATGGCATCGGCCGCAACGGTGTGCACCGAGCTCGCCTCCCGGGACCTCTTCGAGCCGAGCGACGTGGCGGCGGGACTGCGCGTGGCGTCGCTCGGTCCGCCCGGTGTTGGCGGCGGGGACCCGATCCAGCCCTGTGACACGGGCCTCTGCCAGCAGCTCCCGGACACCCGGATTCCGACCCCGCCCGGCGGCGTGCTCCCGGTGGTCGAGTCGCCGGCCACGCCGTTCGATCCGGGGCTGCTCCCGGGTGCCGAGCCGCTGCCGGCGGTGGAGTCGCCGGCGACGCCCTTCGATCCCGAGCTCCTGTTCGGACAGGCCCTCCGATAGACCGGCAGCCGGGCGCGGAAGGACCTGGCGCCCGCTGGCTCGGTTTCTCGCCGTCCGCGGATTTCGTCCCAACCGCGGCTCCCGGGCCCCACGGCGCCTCCTCGTGCACGCCGTGGGGCCCCTCGCCGGGTCGCTCTCCAATGGTGCATCCCCTGGGGGTGCTGGGCCCGAAAGAACGCCGATAAAACCGGCGTGAACTGCGCCGGGCCGTGCGACCACGGGCCGTTTCGCGCCACTCAAGGGGCAGGGGTCCCGCCCGGCTCGGATCTGGCCGGCCGGGGTGAGGGCGGCCTGCGGAGGGCATTCATGATGCAAGCGGCGAATCGGTGGACAGGGATCCGAGCCCGGCCGGCCGGGTCGGCCATCGCGCTGTTCGCCTGCCTGCTCCTTGCGCCCGCCGCCCGGGCGCTGCCCTTCCCCGTGAACGGCGTGACAGTCAACCCGGTGTTCCTGTCCGGTCCGGGGGAGTGGGGCGCTCCGCTCTCGTCGGTTGCCGAGACCGGCGAGAGCGACCTCTACGACAAGGCGGACTTCCCGGACACGTGGATGGAGGCGCCGGGCGGCTTCGATCTGGCCATCCCCGGTCCGGCCACCGTGCTCCACGCGCCGGCGAGTCCCTCGGCGGCGGATCCCTTCCTGGCGGAGAGCAGCTGGCAGGTGACCAACCTGTCGGAGGAGTCCTGGGTCCGCAGCCTGCTGGTCATCACCCGGGTGCGGGGCTGGGACTACAGTCAACACCCGGACCTCGCCGGACCCGACAAGGTCGGCTTCGACGTCGACTTCGGCGACATGGGGCTGATGTTCGCCGTGGTGGAGGACGAAGAGGTCGTCTTTCCGGTCGTGGACCTCGGCCCGCTCGGACCTGGTGGAACGGTTTCCGCGGACATCCGCTATGTAATTGCGGGTTCCCTGCCGTTCTCCGGGGCCCAGCCGATCCTTCCCCCCATCGGCGTGCTCGTGGTGACCAGTCCGGTGGTCCCGGAGCCCGGAACGGCACTGCTGCTCGGTCTCGGCGTGCTGGGGCTGGGTCTGGGAAGGCGAGGTCGGTTCAGATGACGAGCCCGAGGCTTCGGTCCGGTGGTCTTCGCGGGGCACCGCCTGCTCTTCCGGCAGCGGTGCCCCGCGTGCTTCTGGGGATCCGTGGGGGGGGGCGGGGAGGCCCCGGGCGGAGGCCGTGCCGCCTTCGCGGCGCGCGACTGCTCGCCCTGGCGGTGGGTGGAGCCCTTCTCGGGCTCCCGGTGCCGACCGCCGTGGCGCAGGCAGGGGCGGCCATTCCTCGGGCCGAGGCGCTCGCGGCCCAGGGACGGTGCGAGGAGGCCGTCCCGCTGCTTCGGGAGGTCCTTTCGGTGCAGCCCGGCGACGCGCCGCTTCACCGCCTCCTCGGGCAGTGCCTGATCCGGCTGCAGGACTTCGCAGCCGCGGCCGACGCCCTCGCGGAGGCGCGCCGCCTGGATCCGGAGCTCCCGGAGGTGGACCTCTACCTCGGCATGGCCCGCTTCCATCTCGGCGACCTCGAAGCCGCCGAGGCGGCGATCGAGCGGGCGATCGCCGCCGAGCCCGGGCGCGCGGAGGCCCTTCTCTACCGCGGCCTCCTGAGGTTGCAGCGCGGTGACTACGCGAAGGCCTCGGAGGCGCTCGAGGCGGCTCGCGAGGCCGACCCGGAGACCGTCGAGCCGGTGGCCTCGTACTACCTCGGCCTCGCCCGTGCCGCGGCGGGCGAGCGGGAGGCAGCCCGGGTGGCCCTGGAGCGGGTGATCCGGATCGCACCGGCGACGAGCTGGGCGCGGCAGGCCCGCGCCACGCTCGACCGCGCGGAGCGGGTGCTGCCCGCGCGCTTCTGGGCCGAAGCGGCCGTCGGATTCGAGTACGACGACAACGTGGTGCTCAAGGGCGCGGGCGTGGTGCTGCCCCAGGACATCTCGAACCAGCGCGACGTCCGCCTGGCGTGGACCCTCGAGGGCGGCGTCTACCTGCTGCGCACGCCCCGGTGGACGGGGGGCGCCGTGGCCCGGTACTACGGCAGCGGCTACCAGGATCTGCACGAGTTCGAGGTCCACTACCCGACACTCACCCTCTGGGCCGATCGCCAGCTCGGGGAGCGCACCACCTGGCGAAACGAATACGAGGGCGGCTATGCGTGGGTCGACAAGCTGCCCTTCCTCTCCCAGCACACCTTCACGAGCTCCGTCCACCGCGACCTGGGGAAGGCGGGCCGCAGCCGCGCCCTCGCCAGCTACTATCGCTACAACTACCACTTCGACCGGGGGGACGACGTGCCCGACGGAACGGGCGTGCCGGGTGCTCCCTGTCCGCGGGGCGAGATCGTCTGCGGTCCCCCCGGCATCGACGAGCGGGACGAGCGCAACCGCGACGGGCAGGGATTCACCCTCGGCCTCGACCACTGGCTCCCGGTGGGTCTCGCGGACCTCGAGCTGCAGGGCGGCTACCGCTTCCAGTTCTACAGCAGCCGCGGCCGCGAGTACTCGTTCACCGGCCACGAGCTCCGCCTGGGCGGGCAGCTCCGCCTGCCGTTCGACCTCGGGCTCTCGCTGCAGGGTCGCTACCAGTACAAGGCCTTCCGGCACGTCTCCACCTTCCCCGACCCGCGGGTGCTTCCGAGGCAGGTGAGCGGCTTCGGAGCCACCGTGCTCACGCCGGCCAACTTCGTGAACCTCGGCGAGTACGCCCTCGTGGGCGAGAAGCGCCGGGACAATGTCTTCGTCTTCGACGCCGTCGTCGAGCGGCGGCTCACCGACCTCCTGAGCGCCTCGCTACGCTATTCCCACGTGCGGAATCGATCCAATACCCCGGTCTACGACTACCGGCGCGAGGTCCTCGGCGCGTGGGTCACCTTCCGCTTCCGCGGTGGGTGAGGCCGCGCCCGGAGGGCGCTCTGCGAGGCGCCGCCCCGTGGAGGGCGGGGCGGCGCGCACCCGGGCGCTGGTCCGGAGGGAATCACCCCGCCAGCGGTCCCCCGAGGGGCTGGTGCGCCTGCTTCCGGGACCGCTGCGGAAGCTGCAGGCGGAGCTCGACGCGCGGCTGGCCCGCATTCCGACGCGGCTGAACGAGTACGGATACGACGATTTCGGGATGTGCCCGGAGACGGCCCG
>JALSIO010000182.1 GCA_026989995.1 Myxococcales bacterium | reverse complement strand
GGGTCAGCTCCGCGCCCTTGGGGCGACCGGTGGTCCCCGAGGTGTAGAGGATCACCGCCGTGTCGTCCGGGCTGGTGGGGTGCAGGGCGTCCAGCGGATCTCCCCCGGCGAGAGCCCCGAGCGTGTCGCTCCCCTCGCCGGAGGACGGCAGGAACGGCACCCCCGCTTCCTCCGCGCCGCGGCGGGCCGGCTCGGCGAAGAAGGGGTGGGCGATCAGCAGCTTCGCGCCGGAGTCCTTCAGGTGGTAGGTGACCTCGGGCGCCGAGAGGAGCACGTTGAGGGGCACGACCGTGCCCCCGGCGTAGAGGATCCCGAAGTAGGCGAGGGTGAACTCCGGAACGTTGGGAATCAGGAGCGCCACCCGGTCGCCGGCCTCGATCCCGCGGCTCCGAAGCGCCGCGGCCACCCCCCGGGCGGCGCGGTCCACCTCGGCGTAGGACAGGGTCCGGTCCTCGAAGCGGATGGCGGGATGGTCCGGCCGCTCGGCGGCACTCGCCTGCAGGATCACGCCGAGGTTCAGGCTCATGGGATCACCTCCGGCCCGAAAGCATAGCGGAGGTGGCGTTCGCCCCGGCGTCGGCGTTCAGTGCTTGCCGGGGCTCAGGGCCACGCCCGCCCGCTGCCAGAGCATGTACGCCTCGAGGGCCTTCATCCGGGGGTCGTCGCCCGGGAGGGCCTCCCCCTCGAGCGGGTTCATGATGCACCAGTTCACCATGTCGCGGAGGAGGGCCACCTTCTTGAGCTGCGTCTGGAATTTGGGGTAGGTCTCGGGATGGGTATTCGACGCGTGGGGGTGGCACATGGCACACGCCAGGCCGTTGGTGCCGATCTCGTCGCTGTGGAAGAGGCGATCCCCCTCGGCCACCAGCGTGTCGAGCTCCGCCTTCCAGATGGCGCGCTCCCGCGCGCTGTGGGGCTTTCCCGCGTGAGCGAGCTGCAGCGGAAGCTCCGAGCCGGGGACGTAGTTCTCGAAGACCCGGCCCCGCACGGTGACGGTGATCGCCTGGTCGATCCCCACCCGTGCCGTGATCTCCTCCTCGCAGTAGCGCATGAGGTCCATGAGGAGATCGGCGACCAGGCGGGCCCGGGGCTCGGGGATCCTCTCGTCCGGCCGCACCCCCTCGACGATCACCAGCTTGCGGCGGTCGCACGCCCACACCGCCCGGCTGGCCCAGCGCCCCTCGGCCATCGCCGGACGCTCTCCTCCCATCCCCCGCGACACCGCGAGGACACCCACCAGGAGGGCGGCGGCCAGACCGGCTCCCGTCGCGATCTTCTTCCAGCCCATGCGACTCACCCCTTTCATCAGTACGAGGGCCCGGCGTAAGCGCGGGGTCCCGGGATCGCGTCCGCCGCGAGCTCCTGCGCGGTCACCACACGCGGGTTCCGATCCCAGAGGTTGTAGTGCTTGTCGACCCGGCCGCTGCCGTGCACCATCACCTGGCCATCGCCGCAGCCGTCGAACTGGTTGAAGGGATCCGCGCGGTCCATCTGCACCGTGTACTCCGGAAGTCCCTCCGGTGCGTAGGGCCACGGCCACGCGGTCGAGAGCATCCCGTGGAAGTGGATGTTCCCGATCTTGTTCGTCAGCAGCTGGTGCGTGTGGCCGTGGATCACCGTCACCGTTTCGAAGGGGCGCAGGATCGCCTGCACCTCCTCGGCGTCGTCGGTCCAGAAGTTCCACGGCCGGTACAGCTTGTAGAGAGGCGAGTGGGAGAAGACGATGATCGGGGTCTTCCGGTCCACCTTCTCGAGATCCGCGGCCAGCCACCGGCGCTGGGCCTCGCCCACCGTGAACGGGTTCTGGCGCGGATCGTCGAGACCGGCCACGATCGCCATCCGCTCCTCCGGCGTGTAGCCCTTCTCGGTCCAGAAGTCCTCCTCGATCACGCTGTTCAGCACCACGAAGTGCACGCCCTTGTGGTCGAAGGAGTAGTGGTCGGGGCCGAACATCTCGCGCCACTTGTCCCCGAGGTCGAGGTACCAGTCGTGCTCGCCGACCATCATCCGGACGGGCGCCCGCAGGTCGGAGAGGATCTGGCGGCCGAGCTCGAGCTCATCGGGGCGTCCGAGCTGGGCGAGGTCCCCCCCGAAGAGCACGAAGTCGGGTTGGGGGTCGAGGGCGTTCATGTCCTCGACCGCCTTGACCGCGGCGCGGACGAAGCGGTGGCTCTCGCCCCGCGCGTAGAGGTGCGTGTCGGAGACGTAGGCGAAGCGGAAGCCGCCCTCCCCGCCGCCGACCTCGGAGGCCCGGGCCACGCGCACGAGCTGGAAGCTGTGGGCGGGGACCAGCCCCGCCGCCGCCGCCATGCCGGCGAAGCGCATGGACACCCGCAGGAAATGGCGGCGGTCGCAGCGGGCGAGGGACCGGATGAGATCCTCGTCGGCCTTCGATCGCTCGGCGAAGGCTCGCTCGATCTCCTTGCGGGTCATGTCGTTGCGGTACATGGATGGCCCTCCGCGCTAAGGCTGTTCGGCGAGATCGCGAAACCGGTCGAGATCGTCGCTGGTGAAGGTCCTGAGGAGCTCGACGAGGTCGTCCTTCTCCTGTTCCGTGAGGCCGAGGGGTCGCATGCCCCCGTCGAGGTAGGGGTTCGGATTGCCACCCCGGTCGTAGAAGTCGATCACGTCCCGGAGGGTGGCCTCGCTTCCGTCGTGCATGTACGGGGCCGTGAGCGCGACGTTCCGCAGCTGCGGGGTCTTGAAGGCCCCGAGATGCCGGGGCTCGCCGGTCACGAGAAAGCGCCCGAGCTCGCTGGCCTCGCGGTCGGTGAGGGCCAGGGAGTCCAGGGAGGCCCCGGAGCGGATCGCCGCGGCGGCCTCCGCCGCCACCCGCGCGAAGTCGATCTGGTCGACACCGACCCCGATGTTGTGGAAGTCGTCGTCGGTGAACAGCGGAAAGGCGCCCACGTGACCGTGGCAGTTGTTGCAACGCGCCTTCCCGTTGAAGAGCTTCCAGCCGCGCCGGGCCGCCGGGGAGATCGCGTCCGTCTGCCCCGCCAGGAAGCGGTCGATGGGCGCCTCGAGGCTGATCAGGGTGCGCTCGAAGCTGGCGATGGCCTGCCCGATCCGGCGGGGGGTGATCTCCGGGCTGCCGAAGGCCGCCTCGAACAGCCCCTCGTATTCGCCGATCTCCCGGATGCGGGCGACGACCGCGTCGTGGTCGGGGAATCCGTGCTCGATGGGATTGATCAGGGGCTGGACCGCCTGCTCCTCGAGCGTCGGCGCGCGCCCGTCCCAGAACTGCGAAGACAGGAAGGCGGCGTTGAGCACGGTGGGGGCGTTGCGGGTGCCGAGCGCGCCGCCCACGCCCGCCGAGGTGGGCGTGCCGCGCGGGTCGACGAAGGCGTGCCGGGGGTCGTGGCAGGTGGCACACGCCACCGTCCCGTCGGTGGAGATCCGCCGATCGAAGTAGAGCTTGCGTCCGAGCGCGACCTTTTCGGCGGTGGGCGGGTTGTCGGCCGGAATCTCCGGAGGCAGGACGCCGTCCGGAACCGGGAGCTCGACCGGCTCGGCCCGCCCCACGGGGATCACTGCGAACAAGGCCGCGCACACGAGCACCCCTGCGAGGACCCCCGGAGGGCTGAAATGCCCGCCGGGGCGTTCTGCCCGGCGGGTCCCAGGGCTGGTGGCACGGCATCCCGGCATGGAGCCCCCTCATTTCTCAACATCAATTGTTGTCTAGAACAACGGAAAACAGTTGTCAAGAAGAATCAACCTGCGGAGCGGACCCCGGGGCGAGGACCTCCAGGTCCGAAGGGGAGACGAGCCGGCTGGCAGGCGGACGGCGAGAACGGAATCAGGCTCCGCAGGAGCCGCAGTGGCCCACGACGGTGACGACCAGCCGTTCCGGCCGGAAGCCGGGGGGCAGCGGCCCGAGGGACGCGGACAGGTCGGGCGCGGCCACGGGGACGTCCGCCAGCCGACCGCAGCGCCGGCACCACGCGTGGTGGTGCGGCTCGACCCGGGTGTCGTAGCGATAGGGCTCGCCCGCCTCCCGGAGACAGGACGCCAGACCCGCCGCCACGAACGCGTCGAGGGCCTCGTAGACGGTCTTGAGGCTCAGGTTGGGGATGGCGCGAAGAGCGCGGCGGTGAACCTCGGAGGCCGTCGGGTGGTCCCCGTGGTCCAGCAGGGCCCGAAGGATGGCGCGGCGCTGGCGGGTCGCGCGCAGACCCCTCCTGCCGAGCTCGGCGGAGATCCATGCATCGGACTGCCGGCAGGGCTTGGACGGCACGGCGCTCCCTCCTCGGCCCATTCCCGGCGCGCATGGCCCCCGGCGCGCCCGGCCCCCCGGCACGGCCAGCCCCCGCCGTGCCCGGCCACACGGTCCACGAGACCAAACGATCTTCGGAGGTGGGGGGGGACAGCCCCACGATCGCCGGCCTCCGTCCGGGATTCCAGCGCCTCGGGCCACGGCCGCCCGAACCGCGGGCTGATCGAGCCGGTGTCGCATAGGATAGGATGAGTGGCTCCACGCGTCCGCCCCCCGCGGGATGCCCATAGCCTCCCCACCCCTCCGGGGGTTCCGCACGGCGCCACCGCCGTGGCGCTGGGCACGGGCCGCGAGGGAGGCAGGGAGGCCTTGGTGCTTCCGGATCAGCGCCCT